>PATB01000008.1 GCA_002712255.1 Alphaproteobacteria bacterium | reverse complement strand
CCATCAATTGATTGGTTATTAGAAAATCAAGATTCAATTGTTCATAAATATTTTCAAAAAGAATTAGATAAATAATTTTAATTAAAAAAAAAGGATTCGAATAATTCAGATCCTTTTTATTAATCTATCTAAAGATTTTTTTACCATTTNAAATGAAGTCTTGCTTGAATACTTGTCAAATTACCTTCGTGATTTGAGCCCAAAGCATCTGAGTTGAGACCAGTCCCATTCATGTAAAGTCCCCTAGCACCATCAATCATTAACCTTACATTGCTGTTAAAGTAGTGATTGAGACCAAAATGGATAACCTTGGCATCTGTACCTGCAGTTGAAAGTTCAGAATGAGCTCCATTCCATTGCTCATACATAACCTTTACAGCANTACAACCATAACTTCCTTTACATTTGACTCCGCCAATTTTACCTTTCTTAGCACTTAGCGGAACAGTGGCGCCACCAGTTAGGAAGTAATGAGCGAAAACTGAACCACCACTTGCCTCATAATCACCATAATTAACTCTGTCTGTATTAGCTGTTTCTCTTTCAGTTGTTACATAAAACCATTCTCCAGCAACATATAAAGGACCATTTGTATAACCGAATTGTGGACCACCATAAGTATAATTTTCTATATTAGCTAATGCTCCGTCTTGGATTTTTTCACCTAATGTGTGTACACCCTGAGCTCTTGCTTCAACATCTCTTGTTCCCGCATCAACTAAATTCTCATAAGACCAGGATGCGCCTATCATTAGTTTATGGTTTTTTCCAAGAGATAGTCCGCTCCAATAGTCGTTCATTTTAGACCAAGTGTAATGGGCCGCGCCAGAAGCATTCCATCTATCTTCAACAGAATCAGAATCTTCGTTTTCTTGTCTCCATGCACCCTCGGCACCGGCAGTTAGAGCTACTCTTAAATGAAATGGTCCCATTGCACCAGATGAATCATAGTGCAGACCAGCTCTATGGGCTAAGTTTGCAGCCTCATTGTACATTGGTCTTTCCATAAAAAGAATACTATTAGAACTTGTATTTTCCCACATACCTCCAGCNGATTTGGCATTACCAAAATAAAGTTTACCAAAACCCTTAAAGGCTTTTGAGATGTAGGCATCTTTAACATCAACACCTTTACCACCTGTATTTGAGTTGTCTGAAATTGTTTCAGCAAAGTCTGGTTGGAAAGCAAGAGCCCATCCATCACCTATTTTTACTTTTATAGAAAATCTAAGTCTTCTAAACTCTTGACCGAATGTTCCAATATCATCAGCTCTACTACAGTTACTGCAACCCGTAGCGCCAGTCGTCGAATAATCAGCAAGTGAGTTACCACCTAATAACGCNGACATATCGTACATAGCCCTTCCTTTTATTTGGAATTCATATTTTCCATCAGTACTTTTGATACTTANACCTTTACCTTTTTTGAAGTAAGCCTGGCTTTTATCAGATTTCATTTCTTGTTTAATTTTTAAAAGTTCGTTTTGTAATGCATCAATTTGAGCGTCATAATCTTGAGCATTAGCTCCGGAAAATAAAGCACTTAAAAAGATTGTAGTTAAACCAACATAAAATTTTTTCATAATATTCCTCTTTATAAAAGTTAAAAGTAAGAAAAATATATTCAGTATTTGTGAAAGTTTTATGACATCACAAAAATATAAAATAGTTTTTTTGATTTATGTTGTTTTCCTACAACAAAGAGGGTTTGTCCTTATTAAAAATAATAGAAAATTTAGTTCCTTTTCCCTCTATTGAATTAATGGTTAGTTCTGCGTTATGTCTATTAATAATATGCTTAACTATAGATAAACCCAAACCAGTGTTTCCAGAATTTCTNGATCTAGCTTCATCAACTCTGTAAAAGCGTTTAGTTAACAATGGAATATTTTCATTTGGTATTCCAATACCAAAATCTTCAACACTGAAAGTTATTAATGATTTAACGTTTCCCAATTTAGCAACGACAGCTTTTTTTGAATTGCTATGGGTTACTGCATTTTCAATAATATTTAAGAAAACTTGTTTTAACTCACTTGAGTCACCTAATATCTCATATTTTTTTTTGCTCAAAACAAACCTACATTTAATTTTTTTGAACAAATTTCTATCAATACAAATTTGCTCAACNTCTTGGAATATTTTTCCAAGTTCAACTGTTTCACTTGGTGGTGAGTGCTCAATTCTTTCAATTCTAGTCAGCGATAATAGGTCATTAACAAGCGAAGACATTCTTGTGGCTTCTTTAGCCATTGTTTTTAGAAATTTTTCTTTAACTTTTGTATCTGCTTTATTGTCATTTAATAACGTCTCGCAATAACCAATTATAACNGAAACAGGAGTTTTTAATTCATGACTGGCATTAGCGATAAAATCTCTTTGTAAGTTTTGGATATTGTGAGAAGATGTTGAATCAAATAATCTAATAAAGTTAAGTTTATTTGTTCCAACGTCTTTACTTCCTGAAATCCAAACATTGTAAATTTTTTCCTTTGGATATAAAAGCCTTACTTCTGATTCAATCGGCCTTCTTTTTTGGAGTGATTCATTAATGAGTTCCCCGAGCTCTGGAATTCGNAGAACTGAAAAAATATTTTTTCCTTGTGCAGTCTCACCTATCAACTCCCGTGCAGCTAAATTGGTTTCTATTATGCTTAAACTTTGATTAATTATTAATAATGGATCAGGGAAATGTTTATAAAAATATTCAAAGAAAAAAACTCTTACTTTCTCATTACGAAATTTATATTCATAGTTCCCGATTATTTTATTTATGTTGAAAGCAATAGGTTCAAATAACTTGTAAAAAAAAAGTTTTCCTGATTTTAAAGAGCTTCCAGAAAAATTATTGAGAAATTTATTTATTTTTTTTAGATCANTTATTATTAAGACTAAAATTACAAGATTCACAAAGAAAATGAAAAGAAAAACAATTATTATATCTTTATGAACAAACATGAAAATGCTTAAATAATATATTATTAATCTAAAGTAAAATGAAATTAAAACAACCTGATATAGTAGGTTTAAAAAATACGGAAGCAAAAAAATCAAAACCTACTCCGATGATGGCCCAATATCTCGAAGTAAAAGAAAGGCATAAAGAATATCTTCTCTTTTACAGGATGGGAGANTTTTATGAATTATTTTTTGATGATGCAAAGATNGCTTCACAGGNTCTTGGNATNGCTNTAACTAAAAGAGGNAGAATNAATGATGCTGATATTCCNATGTGTGGAGTACCNTTTCATGCAGCTCAATCATATCTTTCAAGATTGATTAAACAAGGATTTAAGGTTGCGATTGCTGAACAATTAGATAGTTCAACTGAGGAGATGAAAAATCAAAAAATTTTCAAAAGAGACGTTGTCAGAATCATTACTCCGGGAACAATAATCGAGGAATCATTGTTAGATTCAAAAACTAACAATAATCTTCTAAGTATTTTTTTTATTAAAGGCGATTTATCACTATCTTGGGTTGATATGACAACTGGGGGAATAAAAGTTGAAAAAATCGATGGACAAAATTTTAAGCAAGATCTTTCAGAATCAATTCATAGGATCGAGCCNGGTGAAATAATTCTTACAGAAGAACTAAAACAGTCAAATTTGTTCAGTAAATTACTAAAAAATTTTGATAAAAAAATTTCCGTAGTTCCAGAAGTNTTTTTTGATCTAAAAAATAATACNGAAAAAATNAAAAAATACTTTGGTCAAAAAAACAATTTTGTAATTGANTCTNGAAACAGTGATATAGCAGCTATTGGAGGCTTATTAAATTATATAGAACTAACTCAAAAAAAAAACATTCCTAATATTAGTAATATAGAGCTAGTTAACAAAAAAAACTCTATGCAGATTGATATGTTTTCAATGAAAAGCCTTGAAATTTTTACAAAGAATGATGGATCAAAAAAAGGCAGTTTAATTGATGTCATTGATCAAACGAAAACTGCATCAGGCGGACGTCTTTTAAGAGAGTTTCTAAAGGCCCCTTTACTTGATAAAAAACAAATAGAATTTAGGCATAATTTAATAGAAATTTTTTTATTCAATTATGACTCTCTAAAAAAAATAGAATCTTTTTTATCGAATTTATCTGATATAGAAAGAGCTCTTTCTAGAATCAGTGCGGATACTGATAATCCAAGAGATTTAATTTTGATTAAACAATTCATAGAGTTTAGTGAAAAGATTTTTGAAGAATTAATATCTCTTAAAAATGAGATATTTAAACAATTAATACCTTCATCGGATGTAATTAAATGCATAAAGAGTATTAAAGAAACTATATTAAAAAAAATTATTGAAACTCCGCCAGTTAATTTAAATGATGGCGGGGTAATAAAAGATGGAGTTGATAAGCGATTAGACGAACTTAGAAATATAAAAAAAATAAAAAAAATTGAAATATTAAAACTACAAGAAAATTATGCTCTAGAAGCCGAAGTCAACAACCTAAAAATAAAATTCAATAATATTCATGGATACTTTATAGAGGTAACAAAAAAAAATGCAGATAAATTAAATAATAATGAAAAATTTATTTTGGTTCAGAACACAATTAATGTTTCACGATATCAAACAAAAGAGTTAAGAAATATATCATTAGAAATTGAAAATTCAGACAGTGAATCTATTGCTTTGGAAATAGAAATGTATAAAGAACTGTGCAAAAAAATTACAAATGAAACTTACAATTTAAATTTAGTTTCAAAAAAAACAGCCTTTTTAGACGTGATTTGTAATTTTGCAAATTTATCTGAAAAAAGAGGATACACAAGACCAAAAATATCAAAAGAAATAAAGATTGATATCATTAATGGAAGGCACCCTGTTGTAGAAGAAAGTCTAAAAAAAGATGGGGATGATTTTGTCCCTAATGATTGCTTAATGACATCAGATGAAAATATTTGGATAATGACTGGGCCAAATATGGCGGGAAAAAGTACATTTTTGAGACAAACGGCAGTAATAATTCTATTAAATCAGATTGGCTGTTATGTGCCTGCTGATAAATCAACTCTTGGAATTTTTGACAAAATTTTTACTAGAATTGGTGCTTCTGATGATTTGTCTCTTGGTCTCTCAACTTTCATGACAGAAATGGTTGAGACGTCAAGAATTATTAATGAGGCCTCAGAATCTTCGCTTGTTATATTGGACGAATTAGGAAGAGGTACTTCATCTGAAGATGGTTTTGCTATAGCTTTTTCGGTTTTGGAATACATAGCCATTAAAATAAAATGCATTACCCTTTTTGCTACACACTACAAAGATCTTTGTGAGATGAATAAAAAATACAAACAAATTAGTAACAAAACACTAAAGATAAAAGAATGGAAAGATGAAATAATTTTTAACTATAAAGTCATTGACGGTATTGCTGAAGGTTCTTTTGGAATTCATGTTGCAAATTTAGCCGGCATTAATAAAACAATAACAGCAAGAGCAAAAGAAGTTTTAAAAAAAAATAATAAAGTTTCGACGACAAAAGTACTTAATGATGACCTTATTTTTGAAGCTAAAGAAGATAATAAACATCACGAAATTTCAGAATTTATAAAAAAACTGGAATTAGATAATCTTTCTCCAAAAGAATCTTTAGATATATTATATACGTTAAAAAAGAACTATTTTTTTGAAAAATGAATTCAATCAATGAAAAAGAATTGAATGTAAATCAATTAAAAAAAACTTTCATAGAAGAAAAAGAATCTATAAAAAAAAGTTTTTTTTCAAATTATTCTGGAATTAAAAATAATAGGCATAATTCTGACCTAATAGATAAAATAATAAAAAAAATTTTTTTTATACAAAAAGGAAAAAATAAAAGAAATTTTGAAAAGTTTTGTATTACAGCTGTTGGTGGTTATGGAAGAAGACAACTAGCACCATATTCAGATATTGACCTGTTATTTATTTATGATTCTAAAAACTTAGAAACTATTGAAAAAATTGTTAAAGAATTTCTCTATCCTCTCTGGGATCTAGGTCTTAAAGTAGGTTATGCTGTAAGATCACTTAAAGAATCCATAATTTTTTCTGAAAAAGATCAAATTATCAAAACTACAATGCTAGATGTTAGATTAATATGTGGTTCAAAAAATTTGTTTGACAAACTCCTTCTAAATTTTTTTAAAAAAATCAAAGAAAGAACAAGAGAATTCATTAATGAAAAAATTAAAGAGAGAGAACACAGAATAAAAGCTATTGGTTTTGATTATTTTAAAAATGAACCCAATCTTAAAGGTAGCGAAGGCTCTCTTAGAGACTTAAATTTAATAAATTGGTGTCTAAAAATATTAGCGATTTCTAATTATAACAATGTAAACGCTACAGATAAATTAATTACTAACAACGAAAAACGAAAAATTGAGTCAGGATTAGAGTTCTTATTAACTTTAAGAAGCCACCTTCATTACGAAAGTGGAAGGCTTAACGATAAATTGACTTTTGATTATCAAAAGATAATAGCTGAAAAATTTTCCTTAAAACAAAAAAATTCAATAAATACCAAAGTTGAAATAATGATGAATAAATATTTTGAGCAAATTGGAATCATAAAGGTTATTACCAAAAATTTATCAGAAAACTTTTTACAAGTGACAAATGGAAAAAAGAAAGTAAATATTGATAATTATTCAAAAATAAAATCTGAAGTCAGAAAAAATATTTTTGAAAAATTTGACAATTTAGAATTTAAAAGGTGCTTGATAAATTATTTTGAAAAAATTAGTTCAAAAGATTTTTGTACAAAAAAAAATATAAATGAATTTAAAAAAATTTTATTTTCCAGCTCAAATGAAAAGTTTATCAGCTTGTGTGAAATTGGAATAATTGGAAAAATAATACCGGAATTTTCAAGGATACAAAATTTAACTCAGTTTGATCGATATCATGCTCTTACTGTTGGCCAACATACACTCAAAGCACTTTCAATTTTAAAAGAACTCAGAAATTCTAAAAAAAATAAAGAGTTGTACAGATTTTCAAATAAAATCTTCTCGAAAAAATTTAGTAAAAAACCACTTTTTTTTGCAACACTTTTACACGATATTGGGAAAGGTTTAGGTGGTAACCACAATCTGAGTGGAGCTAAAATTGCTAAAAATATTGTATTAAAGCTAAACGAAAGTGATTACGTTGCCTATGAAACAAGCTGGTTGATAGAAAACCATTTAATATTAAGTGAATTTGCTTTTAAAAAAGATATTGAAGATTATTCAGTAATAAAAAGGATTTCTAAAAGTATAGAAACTAATGATAGGTTAAACGCACTGTTTTTACTTACGGTTTCAGATATTTCAGCGGTTGATCATGGTATATGGAATGAGTGGAAAGCTAATTTGCTGGAATCTTTATATCATAAGATAATAGAGGAAATTAATAGTCCAAAAAATGAAAACAGTTTAAATAAAAAGATTGAAAAAATTAAAAGAGAAATATTTTTAAGTTCTAAGATTATAAAAAAAAATGAGTTAGAGAAATTTTCAAAAATTACTTACCCTAATTATTGGTTGCTTCAGCCAACAGAAGAAATTAAATTTCAAATAGAAAATTTTTTTCTTAAGACAAATGTTAAAAAAAGATTTGATTTTTTTATAAACAAACAAACACGCAAAAAATTTTTTGAATTAACACTCATCACTAATGATCGACCTTCATTATTTTTAGATTTAATTTCAATTTTTGTTTCAGAAAACATTTCAGTATTTGAGGCAAGAATTTTTACATTAGATGATAGTACGGTTATAGATACTTTTAAGTTTTCATTTTCATCAGTGCATAAATTAAGAGAATATGAAATTGATAAAAAAACTAAAATTTTGAAAAAAAAAATAATGGACTTAAAAACAGGAAAGGTATCTAAATTTTCAATAAAAAAAATAAAGAAGACAAATTTATTAAAAAAAAAAAATAGATATAAAGATTGACAATAATTCATCGTCAACCTACACGGTAATGGAGGTTATTACGAATGACAGAGTTGGTTTGCTATATGGAATTTCAAAAATTTTGATAAAAAATAACATAATTATTTCTATGGCAAAAATATCAACAAATGGAGATTTTGTTGAAGATAGTTTTCATTTAAGAAATAACTTCGGATTTAAAATAAAAGATGAGCTATTTATTGAAAAATTAAAAAAAGAAATTATTCAATTTTTATCATAAAATAAACAAATGTTTTTAAAGATTGTATCAATTATAGGCTCATTAACACTTATAAGCAGAGTCTTAGGTTACGTTAGAGATCTTTTAATTGCTCGTTTTCTTGGTGCCGGATTAATATCTGATGCTTTTTTTGTTTCATTCAAACTGCCAAATCTTTTTCGTAGACTTTTTGCAGAAGGCTCACTTAATTCAGCTTTTATTCCAGTGGTATCTGGCATTCATTCAAAATTTGGAAAAAAAAAATCTGATGAATTTTTTTCAACGATTTTTTCATTGCTACTTTCTTTTCTTTTTATACTTTTGATTATCTGCGAATTGCTTATGCCACTTATCATAAAGTTGATAGCCCCTGGATTTAATCAAAATCCAGAAAAATTTTTACTAACTGTTGATCTTGCAAGACTAACATTTCCATTTGTTGTCTTTGTATGTTTAACATCTTTAGTAGGTGGTTATTTAAATACGCTTGGCAAATTTGCCGCAATGGCTATTACACCAATAATTTTAAATCTAACAATGATTATGACATTAATTTTTTTCTTCTCTAATGGAAACCAAATACACTTATCTAAATATCTAAGTTTCTCAATATCTTTAGCGGGCTTAATACAAATTGTGTGGATTATATTTCATTTAATGAAGAACGATTCAAGATTAAATGTAAGATTACCAAAATTTGAAATAATTACAAAACCATCATCAGAAATAAAAAAGTTTTTCATACTTCTTACGCCGGCAATTATTGGTAATGGAGCTTATCAATTAAATCTTTTAATTGATATGATTCTTGCCTCAACCTTAGCTGATGGCTCAATTTCTTTTTTATATTATGCGGATCGAGTTAACCAGTTACCTCTTGGTGTTTTAGGTATTGCTATAAGTACTGCCCTGCTTCCTATACTTTCAAAAGAAGTTAAAGAAAACCAAAAAAAAAGGGCGAATCAAAGTATTTCTAAAGCTATAGAATTTGGTATTTTTTTTGCTATTCCTGCTTTTTTTGGGATATTATTTTTGTCAGAGGAAATAATAAAATTTTTATTCTTCAGAGGTGAATTCGATATTAGTGATGTTTTTCTTACTGCAAAAGCTCTTGTTGCACTTGGTTTTGGACTTCCAGCTTTTATTTTAATAAAAATACTCGTTGTCCCGTTCTTTGCAAATGAAAATACAAAAACTCCAATTCAAATATCGATCTTTTGTATGATCATTAACTTGGTTTTAAATTTAGTTCTAATAGGAAAATATTTGCATGTTGGGTTAGCTATTGCAACATCTATATCTGCTTGGATCAACGTTATGATCCTATCATATTTTTTAGTTTTTAAAGAAAAATACTCATTTAATGAATCAATTTTAAAATTATTAGTTAAAGTTTTAATTTCTTCGATTTTTATGAGTGCAATTTTGTATTTGATTATGAAAAAAAATATATTAAGTTTTGTAGGTCTTGAAATTTTAAGTGATAATATACTACTCTTATTATCTATCCTTATAGGAATAATAACTTATTTTTTTTCAAGTTATTTACTTGGCGTTGAACAACTTTATGATAGAAAGTGGAATCAAAAAAGTGGGAAATGATTTAGTTTTTTCTGGTGTACAGCCAACTGGTAACTTGCATTTAGGTAATTACTTGGGTGCTATAAAAAACTGGGTTGACTTCCAAAACTCTAAAAAGTGTATTTTTTGTATAGTTGATCTTCATGCTATAACCGTTTCCGAGAATAGAAAAAAATTAGATGAATATTCAAAAGAGGTAGCTGCTGCATATATTGCCTCTGGAATAGAACCCAAAAAAAGCACAATATTTGTACAATCAAACGTTAAGGGACATAGCGAGTTAGCCTGGATTTTAGGTTGTCATACACCTATCGGTTGGTTAAACAGAATGACACAATTTAAAGATAAAGCAGGAAAAAACAAAGAAAAGGCACCTCTTGGACTTTACTCTTATCCAGTCTTAATGGCAGCAGATATTTTACTTTACAAATCAAACTTTGTACCTGTAGGCGAAGATCAAAAACAACACTTAGAACTCTGCAGAGATATAGCGCAAGGTTTCAATAGATCATACAATACAGATTTTTTCCCAATCCCTGAACCAATCATCACTGGTGCTGCCACAAGAGTAATGAGTCTTAAAGATGGAAAGAAAAAAATGAGTAAATCTGACCCATCGGATCAATCCAGGATTAATTTAACTGATTCGAATGATCAAATTATAAAAAAAATTCAAAGAGCAAGAACAGACTCCTTACCTTTTCCAGAAAACAATAAAAGTTTAGAAGATAGACCAGAGGTTGAAAATCTAATAAATATTTTTGCTTCAATTAGTGAAAAACCATCTGAAAATATCATTAAAGAGTATTCAGGAAATGACTTTAAGAGTTTTAAACAAGACTTAAGTGATTTGCTAATTTCTAAAATTTCCAAGATCTCTAACGAAATGAAAAAATTACTATCAGACCATGTTTACTTGAATTCAATCTTATCTGATGGTGCTAAGGAGGCTAAAGAAATTTCTGAGAAAAATATTAAAGAAATAAAAAAAATTATTAAATTTTATATCTAATGACCTTTTACCTTCCGATAGCAGAAATTGAAATTAACTTACTATTGATTTTATTTTTTGGTTTTATTGTAGGGTTCATGTCCGGTTTGTTTGGAGTCGGCGGCGGATTTTTAATGACACCTCTCCTAATATTTATGGGGATTCCACCGTCAACAGCAGTTGGAACAGAATCTGTTCAAATTCTTGGTTCGTCGGTTTCAGGTGCAATCGCTCATAGCAGAAAAAAAAATATAGATTACGAGATAGGAATTTTCTTATTGGTTGGGGGAATATTTGGCTCAACAATTGGTGTAATTTTATTTAATTTTCTAAAAGAATCTGGGAATATTGATCTAATAATCAATATTCTTTATGTAATTTTTTTATCTATAATTGGTATATTGATGTTGATTGAAAGTACAATTTCTTTGGTGAAAGACAAAAAAAATATTATTAGAAAAAAAAAAAGAAGTTTTTTAGATTACCTTCCCCTTAAATTAAAATTTAGACATTCTGGTATTTATATATCAATTATACTTCCAATTTCAGTTGGAATCATAACTGGTTTTTTAGCCTCCTTAATGGGTGTTGGTGGCGGATTTATAATGGTACCCGCGATGATATATCTATTTAGAATGGGAACTGTTTCAGCTATTGGAACATCACTATTTCAAATTGTATTTGTAACATTAAACTCTTCAATTCTTCAAGCTACATACAACTTATCCGTTGACCTAATCTTAGCAATTTTTTTATTAGTAGGTGGTGTAATTGGGGCACAATATGGTTCTAAATTTACATCAAAATTTCGAGGGGAACAATTAAGAGTTTTATTAGCTATAATTGTTATTTTAGTTTGTGCAAAAATGGGATTTCAACTTTTTAATGAACCCTCAATTAACTCAAGAATTATTATTCAAGATGCTTTTTAAAAATTTAACTCTTTTAAAAATAATTATGACTTTTAGTTTTGTAGCAAGTTATGCTGAAGCCAATAAACTTATTTTTGATGTTTCCAATTCACAAATTACTCTTGGAGATAAAAAAAAACAAAGTGATTTTACAATTTATGGTTTTTCTGACTCAAAGCGAACACTTGTACTCAAAATTACTGGACCAAGACAAAAGGTAATTCTGCAAAAGAAAAAAAAAATTTTAGGGATGTGGACTTGGGGGAAAACTGGTGAATTTAGTTATCCTAGTTTAAATCACTACTACACTAATAATAAATCCAACCAAATTGATTTTGAAATAAAGAAAGACCTTTATGATAATATAAAATTGATTGGCAAAGATGATGATAATTTAAAAAAGGATTTAATTGAAAAAAAAATGTCCATAGAACTGTTTAAAATTAAAAATAACTCTTTTAATGTTATAAATAAGGATGTTCCATCCCTTTTTAAGATTCCCATTAAACTTCCTGAAAACTCGCCAGCAGGAGATTACTTTGTATCGATGAGTTTGATGGATAGTGGAGATAAATTTGAAACAAGAAAGGTTAAACTGACAGTTAAAAAACTAGGCGTAAGTTCTTTTATCTTTTCTTTTGCGCACAAATTCTCTTTTATATATGGTGTATTTTCTGCTATTATAGCAATTGCTCTAGGTGTTTTCGCGAGTGTAGTTTTTAGGAAAAGATAAATATGGAAAAAGAGTTAGTTTTTCTTGTAGTTTTAGATGATTCTGAGGAAGTTTTAAATGCATTAAGGTATGCTTCTCAAAGAAGTTCAATTAATAATGGAAGAGTGGCATTGTTATATACCTTTGAAACCCTTGAATTTAGTCATTGGAAAGCTGTTGAAGATATTGCAGAGGTAGAGTCAAGAAAAGAGGCAGAATCTAAGATTAAACAATATGAAAACTTTGTAATGGAATTTACACAAAAGAACCCTAAAAAATATATTATGAAGGGTGATAGAGTAGAATGTATTATAAACTTTTTAGAAGCAAATAAATTCATAACAAATTTTGTTTTGGCTGCATCCAGCAGGGAGTCTGGATCAGACCCATTGATTAGTGCATTCACTGGAAAGCAAAGAGCTAAAATTTCTGTTCCATTGACCATCATTCCTCCAAACCTATCAGAAGAAGAAATTGACAAATTATCTTGAATTAATTAAATATTAATAATGTTTATCCAAACTGAAGATACACCTAACCCTGACACTCTCAAGTTTTTGCCTGGGAAGATACTCTTAGACCAAGGTACACTGGAATTTAAGACAAAAAAAGAAGCTAACGCAAATAATCTTGCAAGTATTCTTTTTGAAGATCAAAATGTTAAATCAGTTTTTATAGGAAAAGATTTTGTTACAATTACAAAGAAAAAAAATGTTGATTGGGATTCAATTAAACCAAAAATTTTATCTAAAATTCTTGAGTTTTTTTCACTTGGTGAGTCAATTGATACAGAAAAAAAGTCTCAAAAAAAAGAAGAAAGTTATAATAAAGAAGACTCTAAAATTGTTGAACAAATTAAAAAACTAATTGATGAGAGAGTTAAGCCAGCTGTTGCTCAAGACGGCGGCGATATTAGCTTTGTTAAATTTGATAAGGGAAAGGTTTTGCTGGAATTAAGAGGTGCTTGTTCTGGTTGCCCAAGCTCAACTATTACTCTTAAGTCGGGTATAGAAAATATGTTAAAATATTATATACCCGAAATAACTTCAGTGGAAGCAGTTAATCAGTAAATATGCTATCTGTATCAACATTAAACAGAAATCTTGCAATATTTTTAGTTTCATTAGCCCTTATAAATATTGCAGTGGGTTTTTACAAAAGTTTTAATAAAAGCAAACAATCCAATACGGCACAAATAAATTATGAAATAAAAACAATGAGTTTGGGAAAAAATGAGTTTTCTGGTGTAGGTGTTGACTATATAAGTAAAGCTAACGAAATGCTTGAAATTTTTCAAAAATACAATTTTTCTGTTGATAAGTTTTTAAAAGATGAGTCAGCAAATCTTATAATTTTTTCATCCTTGCCTGAGGACTTTATGGAAATACAACCAGTTAACAAGAGAAAAAAATTATTTATTCAAACCCTCTTACCAATAATTTACACAGAAAACTTAAAAATTCTTGAAGATAGAAAAAAAATTCTTGATTGGTGGAATGAGTCTCAAGGAGAAAACTTTTCACGAGATTTTTGGCCAGCTTGGTTGTTCGAATTAAGTGAAAAATATGATGCTGAAGACTCAAACTTAGGTAACCTTCTGATAAAAGTGGATGTTATTCCAATTTCAATGGCTCTTGCTCAGGCTGCAATTGAAAGCGGGTGGGGTACATCAAGATATTTGAGAGAGGGAAATGCAATTTACGGACAATATACTTTTGAAAAAAATAAAGGGATTTTACCATCAGAAAGGGATAGCAGCAAAAAATTTTTCATAAGAAAATTTGAAAATTTGTCAGAATCAACAAAGTCGTATTTCAAAAATATAAACACACACTTAGCTTACGAGAGTCTAAGAGAGGAAAGAAAAAAACTAAGAATGAACGGAGAAATTTTATCAGGTTTAAAATTATCAAATTATTTAACGAGTTACTCAGAAAGAAAACAAGATTATGTAAATGATGTAAGAAAAATAATTGAATCAAATAATTTTATGAAATTTGATAATAGCAATTTTGCGAACTAGATTTTCTAATAAAAAAATTTACCATCTTCTCTAATTATTATTTTTCCAAACCAGTAAAGATTAGTATTTTTTAAAATAGTACAATTTATTCTGTATCTTTTATCTTTGGCTAACTGGGTTAACCTAATTTTAATAAAACTTTGGTATACGTCCTTGAATAAAACACCATCATTTAAAAAACAATTAATGTTGTCGTCATCAAAATCTGTTTTAAATTTTATTTCTAAAGAAGTGTCATCCTCATTATTTTTTAAAATGTCAAAAAAATTAAAAGTTAATGGTTTTGCTTCAACTATTTGTTTAAACCTTTTCATTCTTCCATATTCATCATTAATTGAAAATCTTGGTAAATTATATTTATTTTCATAAAAGTGTATTGGCGATGAGTGCTGCGAAAAGGCAATTTTGTAACCAAGATTTTCAATTAATCTTCTAACATTTTTATTTGACTCACCATATGGATAAGAAATAATTTTCTCAACATTCCCTAAATTACTACTTATAATTTCATCTGCGAGTAAAATATCCCTTTCTACTTCATCTAAACTAAGTTTTAAAAATGACTCATGTTTATGAGAATGATTTAAAATATTCCCCTTACTTTTTTGTATTTCTCTGAGCATTTCCCAACTCATAAAATCATTTTCCCCTTTTTTATCAACAAAATCAGTTGATAAAAAAACACTAAAAGGAAAATCAAACTTTTTTAAAATTGGAAAAGCATGTACATAAAAACTTTTATAAGCGTCATCAATAGTAATAAAAATAGATTTATCTGGTAAGGGTTTTTTATTATAAAAAAAATCTATTAGTCTAGAAATAGGTAATACATTAAAATTATTTTCTTTTAGATACAAAAGTTGTGAGTGAAAATTTTCTTGAGAGACACTTGTTGAAGGGTACTTGCTATCCTCGAAGCGATGATAAATTAAAGTAATTGCAGAGCCGTCTTTTCCATGGAGATTGGAGTGAAAAAAAAAAAAGAAAATAAAAAAATAAAAAATTTTAAATAACATCGTCAATTATTGGAAATTTTTTTGAATCGAAAAGTTGATAATGCCACCATTCATTCCTGTAAAAATCCCAACCTGAATCAGTCATGATTCCGAGTAATAAAAGTCTATTTTTATATGACTTTTTAGATATCTCGAGATTACCATGGTAAGATAGTCTTGAGAATTCATCAAAATCTGTTCCCATATCTAGTTCTTCACCGTCATGAGTAAGAGTCAAGTCAATTGCTACGCCTCTTGAATGGGGAGAACCCTTATCAGGAGGGGCAATAAAATTTGGATCGGGTAATTTATCCCATAATGCCTTTTGAACATAAATGGGTCTGTATGCATCAAAAATTTTTAGTTTTAGTCCCAATTTTTTTGAAATTTCTATTGATCTACATAGATGTTCAAATGCGATCTTGTGAATGTAACACTCATCTGAATGAAAAACTCTATGATTAGTAAAATTATTTTCTGATGCATATCTCAAGTCAATGATGACATCAGCGTTGTTTTGATTTACATTTACAAGATTATTTTTCATTTAATTTGTAAATATTTATGTTATCACTGTCTCTTTTTTGTTCAAGTCAAACAATTTCGTTAGCAGTATTTAACGATAAAAAATTGATAAACTTAAGTAAAAAAAAAATACTTGATAATAAGATTGAAGGTATTTTTAAGATATTAAAAGAGTGTTTAAAGAAATTTGATATTGATGATTTTTCGAATATTTTTTTTTCTACAGGGCCAGGAAGCTTCACAGCCTTAAGATCCATAAAGGCAATATCACAAGCATTAGCACTTACTTCTAATTCACAATTGTTTTCTGCATCTTCTTTTTCACCCTTATTGGCTACAAATGTAATAAAAGAAAAAAAAGTTTTAGCTTGTTTTAAATCTACTAAAAATAAATTTTTCTACCAGGTTTTTGAAAAAAAGGGAAGATTCTTTAAACCTAAATATAATTTAAATCTTGGAGAAGAAAGTCAGTTAATTTCTTATTATTTTGAAAAAAAGAAAGATTGTAATAATTTATTGTTATTAAGTTCAGATAAATTAACAAACTTGAATAAAAATGAAATAAAATCGATAATTAAAAAAGTCGATGCCAGTCATCTGGCTAAATCAATCTTTTTAGGCTATGGTAGTAAAAAAATAGAGATATTTTACCATAATACTTATTATGAAAAATATTAGATTTAAAAACTTAGATTCCTCATTAGTAAATTCACTAGTTTTGTATCAAAAAAAATTTTTAAATGAACTCAATGGAAATATTTTTTTTGAAAAAGAAATAATTAGAAATATGAAAAATAAAAGTTTTCACACAGATCTTTGTTTAGAAAATAATTCAATTAAAGGATTTTTACTTGCACAAAAAAAAACCGATTTTTTTGAAGTTTATTCGTTATTTGTATCTCCAGATTTAAGGCGAGTCGGAATTGCAATGACCCTTCTTAGTAATTTAATAGATAGATGTAAAAAAGAAAAAATTGGTAAAATTTTTCTAGAGGTAATGGAATTTAATAAAGCTGCAAAAAATCTGTACTTGAAAAATAATTTCAAGACTTATGGAAGAAGAGATGACTATTATAAATCACAAAATAAAGTATTTGCTGCAATGCTTATGAAGTTAGAGCTTAAGTGAATATTAACTGAAAAGTATCTTGAGAAACTTTTTTGGTTTTAACTTTATAATTTTTCTCAAGATTATTTTTGAGCATTTGAAAATCTTTTTTCCCCTTAATTAATATTGTTTTTTCAGAGCCAATGTTTGCACTTATAAAAACCTTCGCTTTCAGAAATGTCATAGGACATTTCTCATTAGTAACATCTAAAACTTTTTTTTTCATTTTATTTTCATTATGTTATAATTTAATAAAGATTTATAGATTAAATTTAATATATTATGTAATAAAACCTTAACAAAATTGAATCAAAATTGAATACAATGAATTCACTCTTAGAAAAATGTAATAAGCTTGGATTAAAGATGACTGAGCAAAGACGAATTATTACTCAAGTGTTATCTGAGTCAAAAGACCATCCTGATGTTGAACTTGTCTATAAAAGAGCTTCAAAAATTGATAAAAACATTGGAATAGCCACTGTTTACAGAACAATAAAACTCTTTGAGGAAAACAATATTATTGAAAAACATGAATTTAAAGACGGTAGGTTTCGCTACGAAGAAGTACCTGAAGAACATCATGATCATTTAATTGATATAAAAAATGGTAAAGTAATCGAATTTCAAAATGATGTAATTGAACAACTTCAAAAAAAAGTTGCAGAGGAACTTGGTTATAAATTAGTTGACCACAGATTAGAATTATATGGTATTCCCCTTAAAAGAAAAAAATAAATCGGATAAAAATAAGTTTGATCATAGAAAACTTGAAAAGATAAAATCTATGTTCAGTAAAGTAAAGTGCGAAGCTCAAAATGAAATATATCTTAATGGTTGGTCCAACCAAAATTTAGAAAAAAAAGATAATTATATTAATTGTGATGAAAACATTAATTTCACTTTTAAAAATTATATAGTAAAAACTGTTAAAGAACCAGATCCAATTGTATCTAAGTCTAAAGAATTAAGATATAAAAGTTTTTTTGGTGACAAAAAGGAATTAAAAATAGATTCAGATAAATTTGATCAATTTTGTGATCATTTAGTGGTAATTGATAAATCAATTGCAGATGATTTTGTAGTTGGAACTTACAGACTTCTATTTAAACCAAAAAATATAAAGAACATGAGATTTTACAGCGAATCTGAGTTTGATTTAAATAAATTGTTGAAAATAAAAAAACTAGCATTGCTTGAAGCAGGAAGATCATGTGTTCATGAAAATTATCGCGATGGAAGAATTATTAAGCTTTTATGGAGGGGCCTTGCTTCATATATAGCTCAAAAAAAAGTCGACCTTATTTTTGGTTGTGCCAGTTTTCCTTCATCAAACTCTGTGTTATTCAACAAAGAATTATCTTATCTGAGCCATAACCATTTGCCTCCAAAAACATTTAATAGTAAACCTTTGAGCCATCTAAAGGCTAGATTTAATAAAATTAACAGTGAAGATTATGATGCTGAGTCCGTTTTTAGATCTCTCCCACCCTTAATTAAGGCATATATCAGAGCAGGTGCGTGGATTAGTGAAGGGGCTGCTTGCGACCACAAATTTAATACAACAGATGTTTTAATAATTTTAAAATCTGAAAATATTATTAAAAAATATTCTAATTTGTCTATGAAAACTTGATGTTATACTCACCAATTCTTTCAATTCTAAGAATTTTTCCTTTAATTTTATGGGTTATTTCATGTCTCACAGTTCACTTTGTAAACTATGCTATATTGAAAAGAAATTTTTTTATTTTTTTCAATATTTTTTTTAAAGGATTATTACATATATTTGGAATTAAGGTTAAGGTTTCGGGTAAAATTGATAGGAATAGGGTTTTATATGTATCAAATCACATATCTTATTTAGATATTTTTATTTTAGGGTCAATTACAAAAGGGTTATTTGTTGCTAAATCAGAAATAAAATTCTGGCCACTTATTAATAAAATAACAGCACTGGGTAGGACCATTTTTGTTAATAGAACAAAAAAACTTTCAATTAAAGATCAAGTTAAACTTTTATCAAAATTTTTAAAAAAAAATGAAAACCTCATTTTATTTCCAGAAGGGACTTCAAGTGACGGATCAAAGGTGCTGCCTTTTAAAAGCTCATTATTTAGCTTGGTGGAGTTGGAACAATTTGGGGACTTTAAAATCCAGCCCATTTCTATTTTTTACAGTAAAATAGACGGAATGCCAGTTGAAAAAAAATTTAGACCCTTTTTTGCGTGGTTTGGGAACATGGACCTTGTTTCTCATGCCTGGAAATTCCTTGGTTTAGGACTGAGCGAGGTAAATATTACGTACCATAAACCTATTAAATTTAATAGTTTTAAAGATAGAAAAGAAGCATCAAACATTTGCCAAAAAATAATTTCAGAGCAAGTAAGTTTAAACTGTAAGAAAATGGAATGTGTAGATAAAATTAAACTTTATGAATTTAAGCTCTTGTAATAAACAAAAAATAATTTAATTTTTAACTTATGCATAGATCATTTTTTATAAAAACTTATGGTTGTCAAATGAACAGTTATGATTCAGAAAAAATTAATGACTTATTATTGTTTAATGGCTTTAGAAAAGCTGAAGACCTAGAAAAGACTGATGTAGCAATTTTAAATACATGTCATATAAGAGAGAAAGCTAGTGAAAAGCTTTATTCTGATTTAGGTAGGCTATCAATTTTTAAAAAAAATAAGGAAAAATTAGGAAAAAAATTTAGCATAGTTGTCATGGGCTGTGTGGCTCAGGCAGAAGGTAAGGAAATAATTAATAGAAATAATTCTGTTGATTATGTTGTTGGCCCGCAAAACATCCAAATAATTCCAAACCTCTTAAAAAAAGAAAATTTTGAAAAAGTCCATGTCAATTTTTTAAGTGAAGAAAAATTTCAATCCTTAACTTTTTCAAAAACTAATAAAACTGCAAGTATGATTTCAATACAAGAAGGTTGTGATAAATTTTGTTCCTTCTGTGTCGTACCTTATACAAGGGGTGCAGAGTTTTCAAGAACCGTTGAAGATATTTATGCTGAGATAAATCATGTAGTTCAAAAAGGAACTAAAGAGGTTACATTGTTAGGACAAAATGTTAGTTCATACGAGTCAACAATATATGAAGATAAAGAAAAAAAAATAAAATTAGCAAATCTCTGCAATATTATCTCAAAAATACCAAGGTTGAAAAGAATACGATATTTAACATCCCATCCCAACGATATAGACAACTATTTAATAAGTGAGCATGCCAAAAATGAAAAAATGATGCCATTTTTGCACCTTCCTATTCAATCTGGTTCAGACAAAATCCTAAAAAAAATGAATAGAAAACATACAAAAAAACAATATTTAGACTTGGTAAAAAAAATTAAACTTGTAGTCCCAAAAATGGCATTTTCTTCAGATTTTATAGTTGGGTATCCAGGTGAGACTGAAGAAGATTTTGAACAAACCGTTAGTGTTGTAAACGCTGTTAAATTTGCTAGTTCCTATTCGTTTGTTTATTCTTCAAGGCCAGGCACACCTGCATCCACTCAAGAAGATGTAATTAATCCAGAAGTAAAAAAAAAAAGATTAACTTACCTGCAAGAATTATTAATTAAACATCAAAACAATTTTAATAATTTTTTTTTGGATAAAGAAGTTGAAGTATTAATTACAGATGTTGGAAAAAAGGACAATCAATATGTCGGAAGAACTCCTCATCTTCAACCTGTTCATGTATATTCAAAAAAAAATTTGATTGGGAAGATACTTAATATTAAGATTGAAAGATTGACCTCATTCTCATTTCATGGGAAAATTTTAAATTAGAAGTAATTTGACAAAAAAAATTAAAAACAACCCACAAATTTATTCAAAAATAATATCATTTGAAGATAATTTAGTTTTACCAATGATATTTGGTGACCAAGATAAAACCCTTAAGATGTTAGAAGATGAATTTAATGTTTCAATATTACCAAGAGGAAATTTTTTAAAAATTTCTGGTAAAGAAAAAAGCGTAAATACAACCGGAGTTGCTCTTGAAAAAATTTATGAAGAAGTTTTAAAGAATAAATTTATAAATGCCGGTGAAATAAATGGAATTATCAATATTATAAAAGATAGTAATATGAAAAAAAAAGAAGATGAAGTAGATTATGTAAACTCAATTGGTTTTACTGCTGGTAGAAGATTAATAAAACCAAGGTCAAAAAAACAGATAGAATATTTTAATTTAGTTAAGAAAAAGGAAATGGTTTTTTGTTGTGGACCAGCTGGTACAGGAAAAACATATCTTGCAGTTGCCTTTGCAGTATCAATGTTAAAATCTGGCGCAGTCGACAAAATTATTCTTACAAGACCTGCCGTGGAGGCTGGAGAGAGACTAGGTTTTTTACCTGGTGATTTGAAAGAAAAAATTGACCCATATTTGCGGCCTATTTATGATGCTTTAAACGATATGTTGTCATTCTCTGAAGTTATGAAAAAAATTGAGACTGGTTTTATAGAAATTGCGCCTTTAGCATTTATGAGAGGAAGAACCTTATCGAATGCATTTATCATTTTGGATGAAGCACAAAATACCACATCTGTTCAAATGAAAATGTTCATGACTAGATTAGGAGAAAATTCAAAAATGATTATTAATGGAGACTTATCTCAAGTAGATTTACCGTCAGGAACTAAATCTGGTCTAAGGGAATCAATTAAAATTTTAGGTGATATTGAGGATATCGGTTTTATTGAGTTTGGTAATAAAGATGTTGTTAGAAACCCACTTGTATCAAAAATTGTAAAAAACTATGAAAAATTTGAAAAAGCAGAAGGGGTTGGTAAAGAGTACTTTTTGAAATCAGTAAAAAAAAATGATTGACTTATTTTTCGATGATATCTCAAAGTTTAAAAAAACTGAGGTTACAAAGTTGATTAGAACATCAATAGATGTTGGTATTGAAGAAATGCAATTTAAAAAAAAATATTATCTTTCAATCTTCGTTACAAATGACATAAATATGAAAAAAATTAATTTTAAGTATAGAAAAAAAAATAAAACTACAAATGTATTGTCATTTCCCCAAAATGAAATAAGGCCTGTAGGAAAATCTTCACTTACAATTTTAGGTGATATAGTTATTTCTTTAGAAAAAATTTATGAAGAATCTCTTGACCAAGGAAAGCAATTTTATAATCATTTGTCACATATGATTATTCATAGTTTACTTCATCTATTAGGATATAATCATGATACCAAAAAAAACTTCGAGATTATGAAAAAAAAAGAAATTACCATTCTATCAAAAATGTCTATCTCCTCACCATATAAATAAATGCTCAAAAATATTTCTAATAAAATTAAATCTCTTTTGAAAATTAATGAAAGGGAAAATATTAAGGACGTTTTAGAGGATCTTATTGAAGATAATGCTAATGGTCATGATAAAATTGATGATGGAACAAAAAATATTTTTAAGAATGTAATTAATCTTAATAACAAGTGTATAGAAGATGTTATGATTCCAAGGGCTGATATTGATGCAGTTTCCGTTGATACAACATACACTGACCTTGTTAGTTTTATTGATAGAACAAAACACTCTAGAATTCCAGTTTTTGATGGTAATCTTGATAAGATACTAGGAATGATACATATCAGAGATTTGTTTGAAAAAATAAATAAAGCAAATAACAAAAAAAATACTAAAATTTCAAAAAAGATGATTAGAAAAATTTTATTTTCTTCACCATCAATGAAAGTTCTAGATCTTTTGCTCAAGATGAGGTCTGAGCAAATCCACATGTCAATTGTTGTTGATGAGTTCGGTGGGACAAATGGAATAGTAACTATAGAAGACTTAGTTGAAGAAATTGTTGGTGAAATAAAAGATGAACACGACTTTGAAGAAGTTGATGAAATAAAAAAAATTTCAAGAAAGAGTTTTGAAATTTCGGCAAGAATTCTTTTGAAGGAATTTGAAGAAAGACTAAACGTAAAATTAAATCTCGATGAAAAGAATGAGATTGATACTTTAGGTGG
>PATB01000007.1 GCA_002712255.1 Alphaproteobacteria bacterium | reverse complement strand
ACCAAAACCACCTTTACCTCTTTTTGTTTTATTAAGTATATTTCTCTTTACTAACTGTATTTGGGGTAATTCCATAAAAACTATCTGTGCTATTCTCATCCCTTTAATTATTTCAAATTTTTTTTCTCCATGATTAATCAATATAACACAAACTTCTCCTCTATAATCAGCATCAATTGTCCCTGGTGTATTTAAAACAGTTATTGAGTGTTTTAATGCGAGTCCAGATCTTGGTCTGACTTGAGCTTCAAAACCTTTTGGTAATTGAATTGAAAATCCTGTAGGCACAAGTGTGGTTGCATTTGGTTTGAGTATTATTTTTTTTTTAATTGCAGCTACAAGGTCAAATCCAGCACTATCTTTTGTTGCTTTTTTTAAATTATATAACTCAACACCATTATCTAAAATTTTATAAAAGATTTTTTTCATACTTTAATAATTTATTATTTTTGAAAAAAGAAACAATTTTTTTTGTAAGTTTTAATGCAACCATTTTTTTTTTCATCTTTGGCCATTCATCTATTTTTTTTTTGTTAAAAAAGAAAATTTTGTTCGTATCAGATGAAAAAGCATTATTTTCTGCAACTTGATTAGCTAGAATCCAGTCACATCCTTTATCTTCAAGCTTCCTTTTGGTATTTTTTAATAAGTTATGCGTTTCAGCTGAAAACCCAATAACTAGTCTTGGTTTTTTTTTGTGAAAAGAAATATTTTTTAAAACATCATCATTTAAAATGAATTGAAAATCTTTTTTAATTTTTTTCTTTATTTTTTCTTTTGAAATTTTTTTAGTACACCAATCTGAAATTGCTGCAACCGATATAAAAATATCACATGGAAGATTTTCCAATGATTTTTTTAAAAATTCCTTTCCACTATGAACATTTATTAATTCAACATTTTTTGCAGCTTCTATATTTGTTGGACCAGATATCAAAATAGTTTTAGCTCCAAAGTTAGCTAATGAGTTCGCTATCTCATACCCTTGATGACCTGTCGAAAAATTACTAATGAATCTTACTGGATCAATTTTTTCAAGAGAAGGTCCCGCTGTTACAATTGCTTTAAGACCGTTAAGGATTTTTGGGGCAAATATAAAATTTAATTTATTGATTATTTCCGCTACTTCCATTAATTTCCCTGAACCTTTTGATCCACAAGCCAATTTTCCAGCTTGAGGAGATAAGATATGGGTACCCAATTTTTTTAAATCTCTAATATTTTTTTTTACAATTTTATTTGACCACATTAATGTGTTCATGGCTGGGGCAATTATTTTTTCTTTATTAGATGCAAGTAAAACGTTGGTTGCTAAATCATCAGCAGACCCATTAACCATTTTGGACAAAAAGTTTGCTGTACAAGGAGCAATTAGTACAGCATCACAAGTGTTTGCTAATTTTATATGATTCATATTATTTTCTTGATCTAGTGAAAATAGATTGGAATGCGTTTTTTTTCCTAACAAGCTTTCAAAAGATAAAACATTTACAAATTTTTCAGCATTTTTTGTGAGTATACATTCAATTATTACATCATTGTCCTGCAATCTTCTTATCAAATCTAACGATTTGTATGATGCAATGCCTCCAGTTACAACAAGTAATATTTTTTTTTTTTTAAGGAAATTCATTTTTCTGAAATATGGATAGCAGCTAATCCGTCAAGGATATCAATTACCTGTATATTATTAAATTTTTTTTTTTTTAATTTTTTTGATAGTTCAATCTGATTTGGAAATTGCTTTATAGTTTCAATAAGGTAATTGTAGGCAAGTTCTTTGTTTAATAATAAACCAGCATATTTTGGTATTATTTTTACATAAAAATAAAATAATTTTCTAAGCAAATTATTATTTATTTCACTGAACTCCAAACTAATTAAAAATCCTCCTTTTTTCAAAACTCTTTTAGTCTCAATCAATGCCTTGTTTAAATCANAAAAATTTCTTAATCCNAAGCCCACAAGAACATAATCAAATGTGTTGTTCTTGAATGGTAAATTTTCAGCTTTTCCTGTAATAAAAATTCCATCCTCAATTTTTTTTTTTGCTTTTTCTAACATTTTTTTATTTGCATCATAAACAATACATTTACATTTTGACTTTTTCTTTACTAACCTGGCAAGATCNCCAGAGCCTGATGCAAGATCAAGAACAGTTGATTTTTTATTTACTTTCATTAGTGACACCATTTTCTTTTTCCAAGTTCGGTGAAGCCCGAAGCTCATTAGATCATTCATTAAATCATAATTATCAGCCACATTAGAAAATATTTGACTAACAAACTTTTCCTTTTTACTTTTATCCAAGTATTTAAAATTATTTAAAAAGTCGTTTTTCATGCCTGAGTTACCAGAAGTTGAAGTTGTAAAAAATTTTTTGAGTTCAAATTTTAATGGAAAAAGAATTCAAAAAACAAAAATTATTAATAAAAAATTACGCTATGAAATCAAGTCTAATATTGCAAAAAAAATTATCAATTTAATAATAAAAAAAATTTATAGAAAAGGTAAATATTTAATACTACTGTTTGAGAATAACTATTCTTTGCTAATTCATCTTGGGATGACAGGATATTTTAGAGTTTTAAGTAAAGAACATTTTATTAAACATGACCATTTGATTTTCTATTTTAAATCTAAATTACTAATTTATAACGATATTAGAAAGTTCGGATTTATAAAATTCTATAAGCCAGAGGAAGTCTTAAACTCTTCTCATTTAGAAAAAATTGGACCGGAACCATTTTCAAAAAAATATAATTTTCATTATTTCAAACTAAACTCAAACAAAACGACCAATATTAAAAATCTTCTTATGAATCAAAATTTTGTAGCTGGATTAGGTAATATTTATTGTTCTGAAATTTTATTTGATGCCCGAGTAAATCCTAATAAGATTTGTAAAAATCTTGATAATACTCAAATAAAAAAAATAATAAGATCAACAAAAAAAATTCTTCTGAAAGCTATAAAGTTTGGAGGAACGACAATTAAAAACTTTGCTGTTTCAGAAGAGAAAATTGGATATTTTAAGAACGAATTAAAAGTTTATGGTAAAGAAAACATCAATTGTATAAGATGCTCTAAGATAATTAAAATTAAAAAAATTATACAAAATGGGAGATCTACCTTTTATTGCTCTAATTGTCAGAAATAAAATGAATTTTTTTTTGATCTTGAAATTTTATCTGTTGTTTTCTTGTGCTGTAATAGCTGAAGATTTCGTTTATGGTCTTGATGATATTCCAGTTTTTAAAGAGATGAAGTACGTTGAAAATTCAAACGTACTATTTGACAAAATAGATGGTAGATTTGTTTCATCAGAAATGGTTGGAAATTACAGCATTAAGGATATTAGAAAATTTTATATGTCAGTTCTTCCAAATTTAGGTTGGGAAGAGGTTGATGAAAATTTGTTTCAAAGAGATAAAGAGTATTTGGAGATTAAATTTCAGTCCAGTGACGCCTTTTCAAAGATCAAGTTTAGTATTTATCCAAAATAATAAACAAATTACCCTTGACCATATAGCTTTTCAAAAGTATAAATCTCAATGTTATGGCAAATATAAAATCAGCAAAAAAAAGAATCTTACAAAACAACAAAAAAGCTGAGATTAATAGATTTAGAAGGTCTAGAATAAGAAGTGGAATTAAAAGTTTAACTAAATTAATCACTAGTAAGAAAAAGGATGACTCTAGAAAGGGATTTTTGCATTTAGAATCTGAGATTGCAAAGGCGGTATCGAAGGGTGTTTACAAACAAAATACAGCTTCAAGGCTCATATCTAGGTTATCACAAAAGCTAAAATTACTTACAAAGTAATTTTTTTTTTGTTTTTATTGATTCAGTTTTTCGAATTAGTTACTCTAATACGCTGTAGGAAATTTTATGGAACTAGATTATGCTGGGGATTTAAC
This sequence comes from Alphaproteobacteria bacterium, assembly GCA_002712255.1. Lineage (GTDB taxonomy): Bacteria > Pseudomonadota > Alphaproteobacteria > Methylaequorales > Methylaequoraceae > MED-G10. The sequence goes on along the minus strand of PATB01000007.1, from coordinate 66,140 downwards.
ACCCAAACAGGCTTGGAGTCTGCTTAAAGAGAATAAAAATTGTCAACTTGTTGACTGTAGGACCTCCGCAGAATGGTCTTTAGTTGGGGTTCCAGAGTTAGAATCTATACAAAAACTTCCAATTTTTGTCGAATGGCAAACATTTCCTATGATGGAAAAAAACCCAAGATTTTTTCAAGAAATATCAGAGAATATAAGTGATAAGTCTACAAAAATTGTATTATTGTGCAGATCTGGAGCCCGATCCAGGTCAGCCGCAGAATTTTTAACAGCTCAAGGTTTCAATGAATGTTATAATTGTGTTGAAGGATTTGAAGGTAATCATAATGAGGTTGGACAAAGGAGTACCGTTAATGGATGGAAATTTTCTGGTTTACCTTGGAAGCAAGGATAAAATATGGTAAATGAGGGCCCAAACAATCTATCAGAAATACAGGCTCAGTGGGTTACTGTAAGAGGTAAAATTCGTCAAAAAATTGGGGATGCACAGTTTGCGAGTTGGATAAAAGTATTAACCTTAGAGGATTACAGTGATCAAAAAGTTACACTTAGCGTTCCAAGCAGTTTTATAAGGACAAGAATAATAGAGCAATATCTAGATATAATTAAAAGTTATTGGTACGTACAAAATCTTAAGATAAATGATATTAAAATTATTGTAACAAAAAATGACAAGACAAATTTAGAAGAATTGCAAAAAACAGTTTTAGGTAAAAAAGAAAAAAAAAACCCTCAGGATGTTTTTAAATCTATAAGTTCTGATTTAGATAGTAGATTCACTTTTACAAATTTTATCGTAGGTAAACCCAATGAGTTAGCATTTGCTGCTGCAAGAAGGGTATCTGAATCTGAGGATGTTCCTTTTAACCCACTTTTTTTGTATGGAGGTGTAGGTCTTGGTAAAACTCATTTAATGCATGCAATTGCTCATGAAATAAAAAAAAGAAACCCTATTAGAAGAGTAATCTATATGTCAGCCGAAAAATTTATGTATCATTTCATTAAGGCACTTAGATTCAAAAATACCGTTGATTTTAAAGAACAATTTAGAAACGTTGATGTTTTAATGATTGATGATGTACAATTCATCTCTGGAAAAGACTCAACACAAGAAGAATTTTTTCACACCTTTAATTCACTTATTGATCAAAGAAAACAATTAATTATATCCGCCGATAAGTCCCCGCAGGACCTTGAAGGCATAGAAGAGAGAATGAGATCAAGGCTTGGGTGGGGGCTTGTTGCTGATATACATCCCCTAACCTATGAGTTAAGACTAGGAATTCTTCAGGCAAAAGAGGAAAAACTATCTTCTAGGATTTCATCAAATATTCTTGAATTTTTAGCTCATAAAATAACAACTAATGTTAGGGAGTTGGAAGGAGCGCTGAATAGATTGTCAGCTTTTTCTTCCTTAGTAGGTAGAGAAATTAGCTTAGATATGGTTCAAGATTTACTTAAAGATTTGTTAAAATCTTCTCAAAGAAAAGTAAATATTGAAGAAATTCAAAAAAAAGTTTCCCAACACTTTAACATAAAAGTTTCAGATATGAGTTCTGCAAGAAGATCAAGGACTGTAGCCAGGCCAAGGCAAGTAGCAATGTATCTTTCCAAAAACTTAACTTCTAGATCTTTACCTGAAATTGGAAGGCGATTTGGTAACAGAGACCATACAACAGTTATCCATGCAGTAAAAAAAGTTGAGGAATTAAGAAATAAAGATGTTAGCTTTGATGAAGATGTACAATTGTTAATAAGAATGTTGGAATCTTAAAAATGGAATTTTCAATAAAAAAGAAGACGCTTTTAGATTGTCTTGCGCATTTCCAAAGTGTTGTTGAGAGAAGAAATACAATTCCAATCCTTTCAAATATCAAAATTAGTGCCCTGGAAGGCGGACTTACCCTTACAGCTACAGATCTGGTAATGGAATTAAGTGAAAAATTGGTTGCGAGTGTAAAAAAAGTTGGAGGAGTTACAATTTCATCACAACTTTTTTTTGAAATAATTAGAAAAGCACCAGACAACGCAGATGTAACTCTAAAAGTTGATGAGAAAACAGGTTCAGTATTTGTTTTATTTGGCGAATCAAAATTTTCTTTACCCACTTTGCCAGTTGACGATTTCCCAATAATGGACGCACAAAAACTTGAAGTTTCACTTGAGATAGAATCAAAAGATTTTAAAAACTTGATAAACAATTGTAAATTCTGCATGGGATTGGACGAATCTAGGCAATATTTAAATGGAATTTACCTTCACAGTAGTGAGAACGCCATTTCAACAGTTGCCACAGATGGACATCGACTTGCTAAATGCACAATTAATGAGAATGAAATTAAATCTTTTGAAGGAATAATAATTCCAAAAAAAACTGTATTAGAAGTATCAAAAATTGCTGAAGATATTGAAGAGAAAATTTTGTTAAGTTTTTCCAAAACAAGAATTAGATTTGTTTTTGGAAATTTAGTAATTGTATCAAAACTTGTAAATGCGTCTTTTCCCGATTATGAAAGTGTTATTCCTAAAGATAATAACCAAATTATGATTGTAGATTGTAAAAGTTTTAGTCAAACAATAGATAGGGTATCAACAATTTCTGACGAAAAATTTAGAACTGTTAAATTTTCAATTAAAGGAAATAATTGTATTGTTAGTTCATTTGGAAATGATAAATCAATTGGAACAGAAAACGTGAACGTAGATTTTGAAGGATCTGAAATATCTATTAATTTCAACGCAAAATATATTCTTGATGTTCTTAATATTATTAAGAACGGAAAAGTAAAGTTTCACTTTTCTCAAAAAACAGCACCTACTATTCTTGAGTCTGATTCACTGAATAACTCGCTTTTCTTGATTATGCAAATGAGAGCATAATTTTCAATGGATTCGAATATCAGGATTGAAAAATTAACACTAAATAATTTTAGAAATCACAAATTTCTTAAGCTAGATATTTCCAAAAATATGGTTTTAATTTATGGAGAAAATGGTTCTGGAAAAACTAGCGTTCTAGAATCAATTTCATTGTTTGATACTTCCCACGGTTTTAAGGCTAGTAATCTTAGTGAAATAATTAACAATGACCTTCAAGGTCCTCTAGAAATGTTTGGCGTTAATCTATTATTAAATGATTCAAACAACCTAAAAAAAATTGGAATTGGTTTAAAAAAAACAATGGATAAGTTTCAAAAAATAATCAGCATTGAGGGTAAAAAAACCAGAGGAGATCTTATAAAAAATACACCTAATATTTATTCTGTTATTCCAAAAATGACTTTTCTTTTCCAAAGTAACTCTGAGGAAAGGAGAAACTTTCTAGATAAAATGATTTTTGTGATAGATAGTAATCACAAGAAAAATATTTTAGATTATGAAAAACATAAAATTGAGAGAATCAAAATTTTAAAAAAATGGAAAATTCAAAATGGTGAATGGTTAGATGCCGTAGAAAAGAAAATGGTATCTTATGGATTAATCATCAGTGATAACCGAAGAAATTTTTTAAAAAAATTAAATTTCATGCTGGCTAATATAGATAAAGAATTTCCTTTGTTACAAATTAAATTGAAAGGTGATCTAGATAAACTATTATTGGAAAAACCAGCAATTGAGGTTGAAGAAATTTTTGCATCAACTTTAAAAAAAAATAGAGAAAAAGATCTCCTAACGGGAAGAACTAATTATGGTGCCAATAAAACTGATTTTAATGTTTTAGAAAAAGAATCACATAAAGATGTAAAACTATTCTCTACTGGACAACAAAAAACAATCCTTTTTTTGTTAATTTTTGCATTTATTAAATGTTTAGAACAAGCTCCATATAACAAAACAATTTTTTTACTAGACGATGTTTTTTCTTATCTTGATAATAAGTTCGTTAACATGGTCCTTGAAAAGTTAAATGAACTAAAAGTACAAACATGGATGACAGATGTAAAAGGTGACTGGATCTTTGAAAATAATAAATATAAAGAAATCATTGATAGGATAAATATTGACGATAAAAGGTTTAAAGTTAACTAAAAGAAGATATAATAATTAAATCTATTTGGGAAAAATTTTGACTGTAAAAGAAAACTTGGAAAATAATAAAGGTTATGATGCAGAATCTATAAAAGTCCTTAAGGGTCTTGATGCTGTCAGAAAAAGACCTGGCATGTATATTGGTGATACGGATGATGGCTCAGGTTTACACCACATGGTCTACGAGGTTGTAGATAACTCAATTGACGAAGCCCTTGCAGGCTTTTGTGATGAAATAACAGTTAAGATTAATAAAGATAATTCAGTTACGGTAAGTGATAATGGAAGAGGTATACCCACCAATATTCACAAGGAGGAAGGGATTTCAGCTGCAGAGGTAATTATGACACAACTTCATGCAGGTGGAAAATTTGACCAAAATTCATATAAAGTATCTGGCGGTCTCCATGGTGTTGGAGTTTCTGTAGTCAACGCATTGTCAGAATGGTTAGAATTAACAATTCTAAGAGAAGGAAAAAGATACTTTTTAAAATTTAATAATGGAGATCCTGAAACAGCATTAAAAGAAATAGGTAAAACTGATAATAGTGGTACAGAAATAACATTTCTACCCTCAAAAAAAACATTTAGTATGACAGAGTTTGATTTTAAAAAACTTGAATCGAGATTAAGAGAACTTGCTTATTTAAACTCCGGTGTGAATATAAAATTGATTGACTCTAGGGAAGAAAAAGAAATCAGTTCTGAATTATCATCGAGGGGTGGACTTAAAGGTTATGTTAAGTTCCTAGACAAATCTAGAGAGGCTATAGTAGAAGACGTCATCTTTTTTAAAGGTTCAAATGAAAATATTTCTATTGAGTGCGCAATACAGTGGAATAAAAGCTATTATGAGAATTTTCTTGTTTTTACTAATAATATTCCCCAAAGAGATGGAGGAACTCACGTAGCAGGATTTAGATCTGCATTAACAAGAACTGTTAACAATGCCATAAATAATCTTGGTCTACAAAAAAAAGATAAAGTTAGTTTAACAGGAGAAGATGCACGAGAAGGTCTGACTTGTATTCTATCAGTTAAAGTTCCAGACCCAAAGTTTTCATCTCAAACTAAGGACAAGCTCGTTTCTTCAGAAGTCAGGCCTATAGTTGAATCTATAGTATCAGAAAATTTAACTAATTGGTTTGAGGAAAACCCTAAAGATGCAAAATCAGTAATTACAAAGATATTTGAAGCCGCAGCTGCCAGAGAAGCTGCAAGAAAAGCTAGAGAAGTGTCAAGAAAAAATTCAGCCTTTGAAATCAGTTCATTGCCGGGAAAACTTGCTGATTGTCAGAGTAAATCACCAGAAAGTAGTGAACTGTTCATTGTAGAGGGTGATTCTGCAGGTGGGTCAGCAAAACAAGCTAGAGATAGAAAAAATCAGGCTGTACTCCCACTAAAAGGAAAAATTTTAAATACAGAAAAATCTCGCCCAGATAAAATTTTAAGTTCAGCTGAAATTGGTACCTTAATCCAAGCACTAGGAACTGGTTTTAAACCTGATTTTAAAATAGAAGACTTGCGGTACCATAAAATTATTATAATGACAGATGCAGATGTTGATGGATCACATATAAGAGCACTTTTATTAACTTTTTTATATAGACATATGCCAGATCTGGTAAAAAACGGTTACGTTTATATTGCTCAACCTCCTCTCTACAAAGTTAAAAGAGGAAAAATGGAATTATATCTTAAAGACGATAATGAACTCGAGAACTTTTTTATAAACGATATTACTGAAAATGCGATTTTGGAACAAAAAACTGGTTCTGCTGTAAATGGAGAGGATTTAAAAAGTATTTTTAATAATATAATTTCGTATGATAAGCTGTTGAACTTAATTTCAGGAAAAAATGAAAACTTTTATTTTCTTCTTGAACAAGCAACTATATCCAACTTGTTTAACAGAGAAAATTTTGAAGATTCAAAAAAAGCAAACCAGACTCTAGATTATCTTCTTAAAAGACTAAACCTTAAAGGAAATAACTGGTCAGCAACAATAGAAACAAATGAAATTATTTTTACAAAAAAGGAGAATAAGGTTAGTGAAAATTTTACAATAAAGTTTTCTGATTTTGAAGAATTCAATTATGTTAATTTAAAAAAATACAGTCAATTAATGCAAGAGCATTTTCTTAGTAAATCTTTTCTTAAGTTGGGCGATCAAATGATTGAAATTACAAGTCCACAAGATTTGATTAGAAACGCCTTAGATCAATCTAAGAAAAATTACTCAGTTCAAAGATATAAAGGGCTAGGAGAAATGAATCCAGACCAATTGTGGCAAACAACACTTGACCCTGAATATAGGTCTATACTGAGAGTTGAAATTGATGATGTACAAAGAGCTGATGGTATCTTTGAAGAATTAATGGGTGATGACGTTGAAAAAAGAAAAGTTTTTATTCAATCCAATGCAAAAAAAGTTTTGAACCTTGATGTATAATTGCTTATTTGATTTAAAAAAAAAAATGGAATAATGTAAATTGTGAGGGTTATAAAATGGTTGTTTCTGACTTTTATTTGGCTGGTGCTTTTCTTAAGCATTGCAGTAACCTGGTCGCTACTAAATCTTCCTGAAACTGAATCAATACAAATTTCAAGACAGCCAAGTATTACTTTTTTGGACAAAGAGGGCAGAATAATAGCCTCTTATGGAGATATTTATGGACAATCAATACAGTTCGATAATCTTCCAAAGGACCTCATTAATGCAGTAATTGTTACTGAGGATAAAAGATTCTTTTTTCATCCAGGCGTTGACTTAAAAGGCATTATGAGAGCTACATACGTTAATCTAAAAGCTGGAAGAATCGTTCAAGGGGGTAGTACAATCACTCAGCAATTAGCAAAAAATCTTTTTTTAACTCCTGAAAGATCTTTTACAAGAAAACTTCATGAACTAATTCTAAGTTTTTGGTTAGAAATGAGATTTTCAAAAGAACAGTTGTTAAGTATTTATCTTAATAGAGTTTATCTGGGTTCAGGAACATACGGTGTTCAAGCGGCATCAGAAAAATATTTTAATAAAAAAGTTGAGGAACTTAACTTATATGAATGCGCACTTATAGCAAGCTTACTAAAGGCTCCATCCAAATATAATCCAATAGCTAATGAAAAACTATCAAGAGAGAGAACTTCAAAGGTTTTAGAAAATATGAAAAAAAATAAATTAATTAGCTCTAAAAATATAACAGAAGCTAAATTAAATAATAAAACTTACAATAAATTTACATCAGCACCAAAAAGTACAAGGTATTTTGTTGATTGGTTACTTCCCAGAGTTAAATCATATTTAGGAGAAATTAATGAGGACCTTATTGTACGAACTACTCTTGATGTGAAACTTCAAGAAATTGCTGAAAATTCAGTAAACTCAGTTACCTCAAAATTTTTATCTGCCGATCAATCAGCCTTAGTTGCACTAGACCTTGACGGTGGGGTAAAAGCAATGATAGGAGGAAGAGATTATGGTGACACGCAATTTAACAGAGTAACTCAGGCACAAAGACAGCCAGGCTCAGCGTTTAAAATTTTTGTTTATTTAGCAAGTCTAGAACAAGGGTACGAGCCACAAGACGAAATAGTTGATTCAGAAATTGATATTAATGGTTGGTCGCCTAAAAATTATAAAAAGGAATATTTAGGAGAAATATCATTAGTTGATGCATTTGCTAAATCAATAAATACTGTAGCAGTAAAATTATCAGAAAGTATCGGACGAGAAAATGTTATTAATATGGCCAGATCAATGGGTATTACTAGTCCAATCTTAAACTCCCCTTCTCTCGCTTTAGGTACGTCTGAAGTAAATTTACTCGAATTAACTGCTGCATATGATGTTTTAGCAAACAGTGGGAATGGAATTTTAGTACATGGAATCCGTTCAATTGAAAATACTTCTGGAAAAACTTTATTTATGAGAAAAGGTAAGGGACCAGGAAAAGTCTTAGATTCAGAACTAGTTAGCACGATGATAAAAATGATGGAAAATACAATTGAAACTGGTACTGGAAAAAATGCTAAAATTAATAGACCTGCTGCTGGAAAAACAGGTACTAGTCAATCACTTAGAGATGCGTGGTTTATAGGTTTTAGTTCTGACCTTGTAGTTGGTGTTTGGTTTGGTAATGATGATGACTCACCCATGAATAATATAACCGGAGGGACTGCACCAGCAATTTTATGGAGCGATTTTATGAAAAAGGCTCATGTTGGAAGAGCACCTAAAGCTTTAACTGACCCAATAATGAATGCAGACAAAGATAAGAAAAATAAAAGTAGAATTGAAAGGCTTATCAAAAAAAGTAAAGAACTAGACAAAAGGAAGAATGTTTTTGAAACTATCTTAGATAATTTCTTTTAGATATTTTTCAATTTTGTCAACACTTAATTCGTTTGGTCTTATTAAAGCTAAAAATTGATCATTTTCATCAATCAAAAAAATAAGAGAACTATGGTCAACTAAATAGGTTTTATCATTATCATTTTTTTTATTATAATTTACATAAATTTTGTAGGATTTAATAACTGTACTAATTTCATTTTTATCTCCAGTTAAACCGACAAAGGCATCATTAAAATTTTCCATAAAATTTTTAAGTATCTTCTGATTATCTCTTGAAGGGTCAACTGTTATAAAAATGGGTAATATTTTTTTTTTAAGATTTGGGTTTTGATCAAAAATTTGAGAAATTTTTAACATATCCATAGGACATATGTCTGGACAAAATGTGTAGCCAAAATAAATTAATTTTTTTAGGTTAATTTTCTTTGAATTAAATGAGTTTCCTTGATGGTCCGTTAACAAGAAACTACCTCCGATACTTTGATTTAGATTATTTTTTTTTGAAATATAATTTATTAGCAATAATCCGATAAGAATTACAGTGACGATCAGGATCATCATGGCGGAGTTTTTTTTAAAAGATTGTTTATATTTATTCACGATTAAGAACTAAATAAGCGTTTGAAAACTGTCTTTCAAGTATAAAAGGCATATTTTTTAAATATTGTCTATTTCCATTTATATAAAGTTTATATCTTACCTTAGATTTATTTTGAAATTTTTTTAAAAAGTTATTTAGAAGTTTTTCTTCTCTAAAAATTATTACTAATTTTCCTGACAACCTTCTACTCAAATTTTTTTTAATCTCATCGAGAGATGATGGTATACAAAAGAAGACAGAAGAATTTTTTTCTCTATTTGTAAGAAAATCATTTTTTTTATTTACCCAACTAGCAACTTCAAGCAAGCCAAGAGTTTTAATTACATTTATTTTTTTCTTTTTTAAAAAGTCTTCTATATAATTTTTCTCACTAAAATACGGATCTCCAGATACAAGATATCCTATTGAATTATATTTTTTTAGTAGAGAATAAAACTTATTCAACAGCTTAACACCATTATCAACTGCTAAATCTTCTTTAAAAATGATATTTTTATTATTTTCCATTAAGAAATTTATAAAAGAATTATGGAAATTTTTGGAAATTATTACAACGTCAGATTTAAGTATTGCCTCAGTTCCTTCAATTGTCATATCAAAAAAATCTTTAGGATTTGAACCAATTATATAGAAATTTTTTTTTTTGTGTAAACATTACAAACCTAGGATAAACTAAATATGGTAAAAAAAAACTGGAAATTAATCTCTTTACTCTTAACAGTGTTTTTTTTTTCTTATAATTTAAAAGCATTAGATGATAGTGACATTTTTTTAGATGCAGTTTTTTTTTCCGCTGTAAAAAAATCTAATTACGAAAAAGCCTCAAGGATGATTGAAGAGGGTATTTTATTGAATACTAATGATTCTGATGGTTTAACTCCTTTGGCTTATGCATTGAAAAATGACGATGAAAAAATGTTTGATCTTTTAATTTCTAAAGGAGCGGATATAAATAGAAAGATTTTGGATGGTAATTCTCACTTAATTTTTTATATCTCTAATAGGAGATACAAACTAATTGAAAAAATAATTGATTCAGGGGTAAATATAAATTTTCAAGATAGGATTGGTAGAACAGCATTAATGAATGCTATAGAAAAAAAAAATTTGAGTGCTATAAATATTTTAGCTGAAAAAGATTTTGATAAGGAAATAACTGATTACTCTGGAAAAAATATTTTTGATTACGCCAAAAAAACTAGAGACGAAAGTATAAAAAAGTTAATTAGTGGTAGCAATTCTGTTGACTAATTTTTCAATAATGATTTGTAATATTTGATTTTCATTTGTTAGAGAACTTGTGGCAAATACTTTACTTGAAAAACTTTCATAAAAACATTTTGTATTCTTTGTGTATAAAAATCCTTCAAAGAGAAAAATGGGATGAAGTAGTATGGAAAGTTTATCATTTTCAATTAATTTTAATTTTTTAATAACCTCTTTTTCTTGACCTACATAATGAAAAAATGAATTTGAAATTGTGAGTTTTTTTGTAAGTGCCTCAGTGTATTTTTTTAAGTTTAATAAAACTGAGCTATCCTTGCTGTAGGAAGAACTAGTAACTAATACTGTATTTTTTCCTTTTTTAACTTTTTTTTCTAAAATATTCAAAGTGATAGGTAAGATTTCATCTAAAAGTGATATTTTATCTATAAAAACAATATTTTGAAAATCATTATCATATTTTTTTAATATTCTAATTACGTCTTCTTTAAAGTGTTTACCTTCAAAAATTAAAAATGGAAAAATAAAAATTTTATTATATTTATCAAGGTTTTTTGAAAGACAATCTTCTAATGATGGTTTATTTATTTCTAAAAAACAGCTAAAAACCTTAAGGCATAATTTTTGTTCTATTATTTTTTTTATTTTTATTAGGTTCTTATAATAAGTATTTGACCTTGATCCATGTCCACATAACAAGATAGCACTATTGTTTTTTGTCTGACTTTTCACCAGTTATATTCTCAATAATTTTTAAAATATTTTTAATTTCCCTTTTTGGACTATCACTCTTCAATATTTCATCAGAATCTAAATCTTTTCTAAATAGAATTCTATTTAAATCGTTTCTAGGCTGAAGATATGACCCCTCAATAGAACTTCCTAAAAATAAACCAGCATTGTCTGTAAATGAGTATATATCAGCAAGCCTCAGTGTGCTTTCTGCAGAGTATCCAACCCCATCTGAGATAACTACTGCATCAACATCAACACCAAATTTAACTCTTTCTTTCAAAATAGATTTTAATCCTCTATTAGTCATTATTGTCATAACCACTTTTCCCGATTTTGCACCAAATTGTAAGCCAAAACTAAGACCACCTATTGAATAGAAAAAAGGACCAGAGAATTTATTTTTTGACTGTCTAATAATTAACAATCCACTACCACCCTTTGCTCCAAAAAAAAATCCTCCTTCATAGACTTCTGGAAAAATAAGAATTGCTCTACAATTTTCTAAATAATTTTTAAAGTTTTTTAAGTCACTATTTTTACTTAACTTTTTTAAGGTTAATTCAGCTGATTGAATTAGGTGAGATATTGTTATTTTATCTTCATCATTTGAATGAGAATGAATTGGTTTACACAACAAAAAAATGGAGATAATAATTTTTAAAAAATAACTCACTTAAAAATACTATAATTTATCAATACAAATATTATACTAAAGAAAAATTAAAAAAATATGAAAATTAATATTTGTTCACTTCTTTTATCTTTATTTTTTTTCAACGTTTGTAAAAGCGCAGAGCTTACAATAAAAATTTTGAATATTGACGAAAACGTTGGATTAATTCATTTTGCTGTATATGATAAACCAGATTTTTTTCCTGAAAATGAGGGGAAAAAAATTGGTTTTAAAAAGAAAGTAACTGATTTAGTGAATGATGAGGTCACAATAAATGACTTAGCTGAATCTTACTATGCAATAGCTATTTATCATGATAAAAACTCAAATAATGAATTTGATACCTTTTTATCAATTCCTCAAGAAAAATTTGGTTTTAGTAATGACGCCAAAGTTTTTTTTGGCCCTCCAAGTTTTGATGAGGCTTCGTTTTATTTAAAAAAAAAACCAAAGATTAAAAATTGAAATTAGTTTAAGGTAGGAATTGTGAAAAAGAGAGTTTTAGTTACTGGTGGTGCAGGATTCATAGGTTCATATATTTGTGAAAGGCTTGTCGATGAAGGAAACTATGTAATTTGCTGCGACAACTTTTATACTGGTAATAAAAATAATTTAACTAAAATTTTAGATAATAAAAATTTTGAGATTTTAAGGCATGATATAACCTTCCCTACTTATTTAGAAGTGGACGAAATATTTAATTTTGCTTGCCCTGCATCTCCCGTTCACTATCAAAATGATCCAGTTCAAACTGTTAAAACATGCGTTCATGGAGCAATTAATATGCTCGGATTAGCTAAGAGAACTGGCTCTAGGATTATGCAGGCATCAACCTCTGAAATTTATGGTGATCCAGAGGTTCATCCGCAAAGTGAATCCTATAAAGGAGCCGTAAGCATAGATGGGCCAAGAGCATGTTATGATGAAGGAAAAAGATGTGCTGAAACTATTTTTTGGGATTATAAAAGACAACATAATGTTGATGTTAAGGTAATTAGAATTTTCAATACCTATGGTCCAAGAATGCAGAAAAATGATGGTAGAGTAGTTTCAAATTTTATAATTCAAGCTTTGACTAATAAAAATATTACTGTTTATGGTGATGGATCTCAAACAAGATCATTTTGCTATGTAAACGATTTAGTGGATGGGATTTTTTTGATGATGAAAAAGAAAAACTTACCAGGACCAATTAATCTTGGAAATCCATCAGAAATTTCAATTAAAAACCTTGCCCAGGAAATAATTGACCTAACAGGGAGTAAATCCAAACTTATAAATCAAAAACTTCCAACAGATGATCCCAGGCAAAGATGTCCAGACATTGACATTGCAAAACAGAAACTTGGATGGGAACCATCTTTTGATAGAGAAACAGGGTTAAAGAAAACTATCGAATATTTTGATATGCTTTTAAAAAAGGAAAAGCAAAAATGAAGTCTGTTGGCAAAGTTTTATGTGTTGGTGATATTATATTAGATTGCTACAGCGATGGTAGAGTTGAAAGAATATCACCAGAGGCACCAATACCTATTTTAAAGTTATCCAAATACAATAAAAAAGTTCTTGGTGGCTCAGGGAATGTTGCTCGAAATATTTGTGCCGCAGAAACTAAATGTCATTTAATTTCCGTTGTTGGGGATGACATTGAATCAAAAACCATTATTTCGTTATGTAAGAAAGAAAAACATTTATCTTTCGACTTAATAGTTGATAAAGGTAGGTGTACAACAAAAAAACACAGGTTTGTTTCGGGAAACCAACAAATTCTTAGAGTTGATAATGAAGATGTTAATTCTGTAAATGAAAATATTGAAAGAAAGATAATAGAAAAATTCACAAAAAATATTAAGAATTCTAATGTTGTTGTTATTTCTGACTACCAAAAGGGGTTACTGACAAAAAAATTAATAGCTAAGTTGATAAAAATATGTAACAAAAAAGGAAAAGTTATAATTGTTGATCCCAAAAATATTAATCTTGGATATTACAAAAATTCAACTATCATTACTCCCAACCAAAAAGAGTTATTAGGTAAGAATGAAAACAATGTAAATGATCAAATAATTGAGAAAGTATCAAAAAAACTTATTAGGGAACATGGTTTTGAATCGGTCATTACAACCAGAGGATCAGATGGAATTTCAGTTGTTAGAAAAAATGGCAGGAATTTTCATATTCCTTCTAAAGCCAAGGAAGTTTTTGATGTCTCCGGTGCAGGTGATACGGTAGTTTCATACATTGCATCTGGTATAGCAAGAAATGAAGATTTCAATGAGTCTATTGAACTAGCTAATGAAGCTGCAGGAATCGCAGTAGGTAAGTTTGGAACGGCGGTAGTAAACCGTACAGAAATGACAAAAACAAAAAAAATTGATCATAAAGTTTTGTCTATTAATTATCTTGTTAACGAGTTAAGAAGTTTGGGATCGCATAAGATTGGCTTTACTAATGGTTGCTTTGATTTGATTCATCAGGGTCATATCGACTACTTAAAGAAGGCAAAAGAGAAATGCGATTTTTTAATAGTTGGACTTAACAGTGATAATTCTGTCAGAAAACTAAAGGGAAAAAGCAGACCAATTATAAACCACTATGAAAGGTCATGTATATTGTCAAGCTTTGAGTTCATAGATAGAATTGTTATTTTTGACGAAATAACGCCATTAAATATTATAAAAAAAATAAAACCAAATTTTATTTTTAAAGGTGATGATTACAAAATTAATCAAGTTATTGGTAATAATGAAATAAAAAAATGGAGTGGTTCGGTGATTCTGATAAAGTGTACAAAAAATAAATCTTCCTCTAAAATTATTGAAAGAATTAAAAATGGAACTTAGTGCAGTTTTTTTTGATGTTGATGGAACAATTGCTGAGACTGAAAATTTCCATAGAAAGGCTTTTAATGATGCTTTTAAGGAATTTAACTTAGATTGGTTTTGGGATGAAGCTATATATAAGGAATTAATAAATATTGGAGGTGGTAAAGAAAGAATTATATATCATATTAAAAGGGCTTGGCCTGAAATGCTTACCTATAAAAACCTGACTAAATATGTAGATTCAATACATAAAGCAAAAAACGAAATTTACGAAGATTATTTAGTCGAATCTAAAATAAAAACAAGACCAGGAATTATGAGGTTAATAGATGAATTAAAGCAAAAGTCCATTAAAATTGGTTTAGTGTCTTCAACATCGGAAGTCAATTTAATAAATTTATTTGAAAAAGGGTTAAAAATTAATCATAAGGAAATTTTTGATATTGTTGCTCATGGAGATTGTACTCAAAACAAAAAACCATCCCCAGAAATTTATGAGTGGGCCTTGGAAAAACTAAGATTACCAGCTCAAGCATGTGTTGCTATAGAAGATTCACCAAGAGGTTTAGACGCAGCAAGAAAAGTGAACATTAACACAATCGTAACCCCTTCAATTCTTACATTAGATGAAGAATTTAAAGGTGCAAGATTAATAATCTCAGATTTAGGTGAACCTGAAAAAGGTTTTGATTTAATCGAAGGTGAAAGCTTTGGTTTTAAATATGTAGGCGTAGAATTATTATCAAAAATTATTAATTCATAAGTAAATAATAAACAAATCCCATTAAGATGATTTGTAATATAAAAATTATAACGCTAAATCTGTGTAAGATTTTAAATTTTTTATTATCCTTTAAATCAGAGGCAATGTTAATTTTTTTCATTAGGAAAAATTTGGAATAAAAATATCCAAGAGAGATCACAAAAAAAATAAAAGAGTAGAAAACTTCAACCTTAAGAAGAAAAATGGCTATTAATAAGCTTAAGATGCCTGCATATGTGTATATTTTTGGGAATAAAGTTCGTATAAACTTTCTCGCATTTTTTTCATCAAGATTGATAAAGGTATTTGGAGCTACAATTGAAGAGAAAAAGATTAAGCTCCCAATTAAAAAAGGAATTAAAAAGTTTGCAAGAATATTTAAGGTTTCAGTCATTTTATAATATGTATATTTAATTATATTTAAAAAAAAAAAACAATGGTGGTAAAAAATAAGTATGAATTTGAAATTTATTCTTTTAATACCAATAATCGAAATTCTTCTATTTATCTTATTTGGCGATTTTCTTGGTTTTTTTCTAGTAGTTTTTTTAATAATTTTTACAAGTATTTTTGGCATTATCTTATTAAGAAGTAAAATAAACTTAAATGACATTAAAGATTTAGCATTAGAACCAAATGAATGGGTGTACAAAAAGATTGCTGGAATTTTATTAATAATTCCAGGTTTTTTTACAGATATTTTAGGTTTAATATTATTGGTTAAACAGTTAAGGTCGACTGTTTGGAAGCTAATAATTAATAAAAAAAATAACAATCAAAAAAATAAATCCAAGAATGCTGATGACGTTATTGAAGTTGAATACAGAGACTTAGATGATAAGTGATATAACCACATTTAGTATTGAAGTTAAGGGAAGAGTGCAAGGTGTCGGTTATAGAGCGTGGGTTGAGAAAACTGCGAAAAATTTTGATTTGGTAGGTTGGGTAATGAATTGTGAAGATAAATCTGTAAGAATTAAAATTTCAGGAAAAAAAAAAAATATTAAAATGTTTTTAATAGAATGCTATAAGGGACCAATATTCAGCAATGTTCAAGATGTGAAAGCTAATGAAACATCTTTTAAAAAATTTAAAGGTTTCGAGATAAGATTTTAATGAAAATTTTTTTTTTACGACATACCTCGCTTAATGTAGAAACCGATATTTTTTATGGGCAAACAGACTTAGATGTTTCATCATCTTTTGAAGAGGAAGTAAAGTTAATTAAAAAGAAAATTACTCATGAAATTAAAGAATTAAGTCGAGTAAAAATCTTTTCCAGCCCGTTAAAAAGATGTGTTAAACTTGCAAAAAAAATATCAGAAAATATTTATATTGATTCCAGGATAATGGAACTAAATTTAGGTGACTGGGAAATGAAGCCTAAGCAATCTATTCCAAAAGAGTTGGTAGAAAATTGGGAGAAAGATATGATGAACTTTACTATACCAAATGGAGAGAGTAACAATGCTTTTTTAAAAAGACTAAAGGAATTTACAGATGAAATTTGTGAGGATAAACATGATGTTCTAATAGTTGCTCATGCTGGTTCAATAAATGGAATGATTTCAAATTTAATAGAAGAGCCATTTGATAAGTTATTAAAAAATTATTGGGAAAAAATAAGCTATGGATCCTTATCGCTTGTAAAATTAACTTCTAAGAAATTTAGAATAGAATTCATTGGAAGGTAACTAGTTTGAAAATTTTAATTTTAGGTGGAGGATTTGGTGGTGTCTATTGTGCAAAAAAATTACAACAAATAAAAAAAAGTTACATGGATGTTGAATTGATAAGTGATAATAATTACTTTATTTTTCAGCCTCTCTTACCTGAAGTAGCTTCAGGAACGATATCAGCAAGTGATGCTGTTA
The DNA here is from genome assembly GCA_002712255.1 of Alphaproteobacteria bacterium. Taxonomy (GTDB): domain Bacteria; phylum Pseudomonadota; class Alphaproteobacteria; order Methylaequorales; family Methylaequoraceae; genus MED-G10. The sequence goes on along the minus strand of PATB01000007.1, from coordinate 49,062 downwards.
CTCCGATAAGACAAATGTTACCTAATGTAAAGTTTAGAAATGCAGAAATTCAGTATATTGATTTAAAAAATAAAAACATAAAAATTTTGCAAGGGTTTAGGAGAAGACAACATAAAATTGATTATGATCATTTAGTAATAGCACTAGGCCAAGAATGTAACTTAGAGATTATCCCTGGACTTAAGCATCATTCCTTAACAATGAGAAATCTTCATGATGCTTACAATGTAAGAAATCATATCCTGCAATGTCTTGAGTTAGCTGATGTCACACAAGATGCAAAATTAAAAAAAAGATTATTAAACATGGTGGTTGTTGGTGGAGGATTTTCAGGTGTCGAAACAGTTGGGGAACTTAAAGAAATGACTGATCGACTACTTCCTTTCTACAAAAATATTAATGAAGAAGAGCTAAAATTTTTTATTGTCGAATATTCTAAAAATCTTTTACCAGAATTGGGCAATGATATTGGGGATTATACTCAAAAAGTATTTAAAAAGAGAAAAATAAAAATATATTTAAAAACTGCTCTTAAAGAGGTTTCTAAATATAATGCAATCCTAAGTAATGGAAAAACTATTGAAACTAATACTTTAATTTCTACTATTGGTTCAGTGGCTACAAAAATTGTAAAAAAATCATCATTACCTCTTAAATATGGAAGAATTATAACGGATGAATTTTTACAAGTGAAAGGTTTTTCAAATGTTTGGGCTTTGGGTGACGCAGCAATAGTTCCCAACTCTTCAAACGTTAAAGATGAATATTCACCTCCTACCGCTCAGTTTGCAGTTCGCCAAGCAAAAAATTTAGCTAAAAATATAGTTCTCAAGTCCAAAAGTAGAAATTTAAGAAAATTTAAGTATACATCTAAGGGTTCATTAGCATCTTTGGGATTTAAAGTGGGAGTGGGTAAAGTTTTTTTTTTTACAATTAAAGGTTTACTAGGTTGGATAATTTGGAGGGCCTTTTATTTAACATTTATTCCTTCATTTTCAACAAAGATAAGGGTTTTGTTTAACTGGATATTAGAATTTTTTGTTCCCAGAAAAGCAGTTTTGACTGAATCATTGAATAAGAAATCTGTTTCATATGAGGTGTATAAAAAAGGAGATATAGTTTTTGAAGAGGGTATGATTGCTGATGGCTTCTATATAGTACAAACAGGTGAATTTGAGAATATTTTCAGAAAAACAAAAAATGGAAAAATTTTTAAAAAAACTTACAAAGTTGGTTCGCATTTTGGTTCGCGGGTAATTTTAGAGGGGGGAAGAAGAACCGGGACTATAACAGCAAAGAAAAACTCTATAGTATTAAAAATCGAAAAGGATAGTTTTAAAGTTTTAGCTGAAAATTTTCCGGTTCTCAATAAGTACTTTAATAATTATCTACCAAAAACATTTAAGACCCTTAGTTTAAAAGAGTTGAATGAAAATTTTTGATATTTTTTTTAAAAAGAAAAGAAATTCTAAAAATATTGAAGGCGTCGAGATTAAAAGATCTTTGAGAAGGAGTCGAACTATTTCCCTGAAAATAAAAAATGGAAAGGCAGTAATATTTTGTCCAAACTTTGTTGATGATAATTATCTTAGAGAAATTATTTTGAAAAAAAAACAATGGATTGATAGTAAGTTAAAACAAAAAATAAACATTATTGAATTTTCCGAAAAAAAAAAATTTCCAATTTTAGGTAAAAATTACGTAATTAAGTTTTTTGAGTCAAAAAACAATAAAGTTAAAATTAATGAAAACATAATTAAAATTTCATGTAAAAAAAAGATAAAGATGAAATTTATTTTTATTTCGTGGTTAAAAAATGAATCCAAGAATTACTTAACAAAAAGAGTAATAAATTTATCTAAAAGTACAGATATTAAATTTCAATCAGTTGTTGTAAAAACATATAAAGCTAGATGGGGTTGTTGTACTAGTAAATCAGAGATTTTTTTAAATTGGAAACTTATTTTATTACCCAAGAAAATAATAGACTATGTTATTATTCATGAATTAGCACATATATTAGTTCCTGACCATTCAAAAAAATTTTGGTTTAATGTGGAGCAATTGGATCAAAATTACATTGAAAAAAAAGATTGGTTAAGAGAAAACGGTAATAAGTTCATAAAATTTAATTAGCTTTTTTGTGATTATTTTTTAAGTTCTTGCTGAGCTTGATCTATTATTTTTTTTGCTCTCTTAAGATTTTCTCTATCCACAAGAATTCTCATGGGAATTGCAGTAATATTTCCTTCAACAGATGACATTGATTCATCTAAAATATAAAATTTTATGTTACTACACCTAAGAATGTGTTTAACCCAAGATAGCGTTATATGATTATTAGTTTTCAGAACTGTTTCCATAAAGCAGATTTTATAATAAAAATAATTATTTCAAAGTAAATTTAATGAAAATGGTGCGCCCGAAAGGATTCGAACCCTTAACCTTTTGAGCCGAAATCAAATGCTCTATCCAATTGAGCTACGGGCGCCAAAGAAACTAATTATCGATACCATGAGACAACCTAACTAGTTTTTTATGAAAAAAAATTACTGTAAAACCTACAACTAAACACAAGATTGTTATACCTAAAAATATCGTTGTTTCTCCCAAACTTGAGGAATTTTCTCCAATTATTCCAGCCAATTTATTTCCTAAACCGATTGTTGCAAAATAAATACCCATAATGCTTGCAACCAATTTTTTTGGTGAAAGTTTTGTGATGTAAGATAATATTACTGGAGAAGCGCAAAGCTCTCCAACGGTGTGAAATAAATATGCTAAAATTAGCCAATACATTGAAGACTTTCCATATATTGAAGACTCGTGTGATGCAAAGCACATAAATACGAAACCTAATCCCATAATAATAATTCCCACTGATATTTTAAATAGTGAAGAACTAGTTATATTTTTTTTCCTCATAAAAACCCAAAATGCTGAAACGTGAAATCCAAGTAAAATTATCATCAATGGATTAATAGATTGAAACCAACTAGCAGGAATTTCAAAATTAACAAAACTTAAATTTCTATTAGTTTTTTCAAATGCATATATATTCATTAATCCTCCAGCCTGTTCAAAAGAAGCCCAGAAAATAATTAAAATTAGGGATGATATTAAAATTAGTTTAATTCTATCTTTTTCGATTGAAGAGAATGAAAAATTAAAGTTTGATAATTTTTTTTTTGAATTCAATTCGTGAAGACTATTCTTCCCACTTAAAAAAAAATATTGACCAATAAGCATACCAAATCCTGCAAGAGAAAAACCATAATGCCATCCATATACTTCACCTATATAACCAACAATTAAGCTAGAAAAAAAAGCACCAATATTTATACCGATGTAAAAGATTGTAAACCCTTGGTCTCGTTTATGATCATTTTCTCTGTAAAGATTACCTACAAGAGTTGAAATATTAGGTTTTAAAAGCCCAACTCCAGTTATTATCAAAATTAATCCTATATAAAAAAAAGATTCGTTTTGTATAGCAAGTGATAAATGTCCAACACATAACAAAGCACCACCCAGAGAAACTGCATCTCTGTTGTTTAAGAATTTATCTCCAATTATTCCACCAGGAATACATGCCAAATAAACTAAAGCGGTATACCAGCCATAAAGTTTTATTGCTTCACTATTTGACCAACCAAGTCCTGGATTAGAATTGCTATGTTCAGAAACTAAGTAGAGAACAAGAATTGCCCTCATGCCGTAGTAACTAAAACGTTCCCAAAGTTCGGTTAAAAAAAGTATTAACAGACCTTTTGGATGATTTCTAATTTCTTTAAGTAATCCTAACATAATATCAAATGATTATTCTAGATCCTCTAAGTCTTTAAGGTGTGTTTTAAGTGCTTTACTACTCAAGTGAATCTCAATCAAAAAAACGATAATTGCGATACAAAAAAAAGTTAATGCAACAATGAAAAAAAAAACAGAAGATTTTATTTCATAAATTCCAATTAAAATGGTCAGTAGATTAAAAAAAAAAGATAAGCCAGAAAAAAGTTGCATTAGCTTAACGTAAACTAATCTTTTATTCAAAATATCTATTTGAGCCAAGTATCTCATTGCAGATTTATCTTTCTTTGAAATTTTTTTATTAATAAATTCATCGTGAATTTTTCTTATTAATCTGCTTAAAGATGTATACCTATTATTGAATGAAATCATCATTAAAGGGATAGCAGGAAACAAAAATGCTGCGTATGTTAACTCAAAGCTAGAAATCATAATTATATAAAAACCTAAATTATTACATTTTTTTTAAATCACCAATGAAATTAAGTCAAAAAATTTGGCATATAAATTGCTTAGTTATAGTGTAACTGACTTAGTGTCAGAAAATTGAACGATGGGAAGATCTAAAAGCATAATATTTCCTCCCTTATAAAATGAGATCTTCCCGTTCATTTAGTCTTTAAGGCCTTCAATAAACTTCACTAACTCGACTAGCCTTTCATCTTTAACCTCTTTGTATGAACACCCAAAATGTAACTTAATTAAACTACAGATATGTGCATAAGGGTTACGTCCATTAGGATGACTAGGATGAGGAGATAGTTTATTTGAAAGAAAATCACCACGACTTTGAATTAGTGCCCAGATTGCCTTTTTATTTTTATCATTCATTATCTAATTCCCTGGTTTGTTCTTCTCCTTGCCTTTTTTTTTGGTTCATTAACAATATTTTTTTTTACTTTTTTTACTTTTTTTTTTTGTATGACATATTTATTACCTGGTTTTGGTTTAGGTAATTTTACAAATGTACCATCATCCTTCATTAAGAAGTAATTTCCGTTACGATCTTGAATGATTTCATCAGAAATAACTGAGCTTGAAAAAGTTAGGAAAAACAAGAAAACTATTTTGGTAATAAATTTCATTAATCTAGTATATGATAATAAGGTTCATTCATAAGTTTTTCTAGAGGGGCTTTAAAACTATTCAAATTTAAAATATTTTTTCTATTCAGAATCCATTCTTTTATCTCCCTTGAAATAAAATTTCCTTCTAAATCTCTTAGCATCATATGGTAACTATTAACATAAACACCTAAATCAAAGCTATTTCCAATGTTTTTTTTAATATCTGGTTCCTGAAGAAGTCCAATTAATGGTTTCCTAGGAACAATCTGATCATTTATTGGAACAACAATTAAGGTTTTGTAATAAGGATTTTTTAAATACTTTCTGGCATCGATAAAAGATTTATTCATTAAATTTGTTACACCATTCAAACTTTCTAATTTTGGTTTATGAATAAAAAATGGATCTTTTGATAATTCTTCTAACACTTCTAAATTATTGCTAGCTTGAACTTTGATGAATCCTTTTCCGCTTACACGAAGGTTTGGTAAAATTTTTGAAAATATGTTTAGAGTTAAACTTTTAAAAAAGTTTCTTTCTTTGAAATTCCATATCGCTGGGGCTATTAGTATAGAGCCATCAATAGGTAAATTTTTATTTGAATTTAGAAGAGTAATAACGATAGCTCCACCCATACTTTCCCCCATTAAAAATAATTTTTTTTTAGGATATTTTTTTTTAATTTTTTGTATTTGAATTTCTAAATCTTTTATGTGATTTTCTAACGAATACCAATCCCCAGGATTTGGATTTTTTCCAAAACCACGAAGATCAATAGCAATTGTAAATAAATCAAATTTTTTAAAAAAGTTTGCTGGTATCTCGAATGATTTTGAATAATCGTTGAATCCATGTATTGCTAGAATAATAATTGAACTATTTATTTCATCACCCCATTTAGATGCATTGAGATTGTAAACAGTTTTCTCATTGTAGGATAAATTTTCATTCAATGTGCAACCTAAAATTGAAAAAGAAATCAAAAAAATTTTTAGTCTTTTAATAATTTTATAAATATGTCCTCTAAATCAGATTCTTTAGTTGATATTTCTTTAAGTTTAAATTTTTTATTAACGAAAATTTTAATAATATCTGCTGTGCTTATTTTACTTTTCTTAAACTTAAGTGTTAATGATCTATATTCTTTTTTTATACAATACTGTTTTATTTCGCGAGGAATTTCTTTAATTGGTTCTGAAAAATCTATAATTAATTCTTTCTCGTCTAAAAGTTTCATAAATTTTTTTTTTGTATCGCAAGCTATAACTCTTCCTTTGTTAATTACTCCTATTCTATCACACAAAATCTCCGCCTCTTTAAGGTAATGAGTTGTTAAAATAATCGTCACTCCCTTTTTATTTAATTCTCGAATGGAATCCCATAATTTACTTCTTAATTCGACATCAACTCCAGCAGTGGGTTCATCTAAAATTAGGAGTGGGGGATTATGAACCATAGCTTTAGCAACCATTAATCTTCTTTTCATTCCTCCTGATAAACTTCTGGAATAGGCCTTTGCTTTATCAAGTAGATCTAGATTTTTTAGAATCTCTAAGTTTCTATTATTATTTTTGTTTACACCATAAAGCCCTGCTTGAATATCCATAATTTGTATTGGTGAAAAAAAGGGATCAATATTTATTTCCTGTGGAACAACTCCAATGTTGCCTCTTACAGTTTTTGGATTTTCATCTAGGTCAATACCACAAACTTTTACTTTTCCTGATGTTTTATTAGTAAGCCCTGATAGAATATTTATGAAGGTACTTTTTCCAGCTCCATTAGGTCCAAGTAACCCAAAGATTGAACCAGCAGCTATGTTTAAGTCTATATGATCTAAGGCGAAAGAATTATTAGTAGAATATTTCTTTGTTAAACCTATAACTTCTATTATTTTGTTTTCCATTTTATAAAATAAAGTTATATTTTTTTTATAAAAATGCGACAATTAATTTAATCCCATGGATGAAGAGCTTTTTAAACAAATAAAATACATAACTTCTTCAAAAGTAAGTTGTAAGGGTGTTGGGTCAGATTCTCATCCTATTGTCTATTTAGATTTATCATCAGAAAAGTTGTTAGTTGCCCATATTGTGGAATGAAATTTCAAAAAAAATGACTGATATTAGTAAAGAAGAATTAGTTCTTGTTGATGGCTCTGGGTATATATTTAGAGCATATTACGCGCTTCCACCAATGTATAGATCTGATGGATTACCAGTAAATGCCGTATTTGGATTCTGTAATATGCTTTTAAAACTTGTTGAAGATATACAAGCAGAAAAAGGTGGAAATATAGAAATTGCCGTAATATTTGATGCAGCTCGTGAAACGTTCAGAAATCAAATTTATTCTGAATATAAAGCCAATAGATCAGATCCTCCTGATGACCTTAAACCTCAATTTGATATAATTAAAAAAGTTCCAGAGCATTTTAATCTTAAGTCCATTGAATACAAAGGTTTCGAGGCTGACGATTTGATCGCATCATATTCAAAAATTGCAATTGAAAAAAATAAAAAAGTAACAATAGTTTCATCTGACAAAGATTTAATGCAATTAATTGATAAAAATATTCTAATGTTTGATCCACTTAAAAAAAAAGAAATTGGTAGAGAGAGTGTTTTTGAGAAATTTGGAGTGTATCCAGAAAAAGTAATTGATGTACAAGCATTAGCTGGAGATTCGTCAGATAATATTCCTGGTGTTCCTGGCATAGGACCTAAAATAGCAGCCCAGTTAATTAATGATTTCGATAATTTGGAAAATTTAATTGAAAATACTCATAAAATTAAGCAGGAGAAAAGAAGACTCTCATTAGAAGAAAACAAAGACTTAGCGTTTATTTCTAAGCAATTAGTTACTTTAAGACAAGATGTAAAATTACCGGTCTCCTTAGATAAACTAAAATTTCGACCATTAGATGTTAATAAACTTTTAAACTTTCTTGATGAAATGGAATTTAATAAAGTAAAAGCAAATGTAATTTCTAAATTTGGAAACGGTAGTAATAAAGATTTTGGTAAAAATAAGAGAGACTTAAATTTATCAGAAACTAAAGAATTTAGAACTCCAATTAGAAATCGAATTAATAAAAATAATTATGAATTAATTACCAATTTAAATGCGTTGGAGGTTTGGTGTAACTTGGCCAATGAAAAAGGAGTTTTAGCAATTGATTGCGAAACTACATCAACTAACCCGGTAGAAGCTGAAATAGTTGGATTTTCAATGTCATTTGAAAATAGTAAAGCTTGTTACATTCCATTAAAACATAAAGAAAGAAAAGATGACCAACTTGAATTAGATGAATTTATTCCCAGAGTTAAAATTATTTTGGAAGACGAATCAATCCTTAAAGTTGGTCAAAATATAAAGTATGATTTTATTATTCTTAAGGCTTTAGGCATAACCTTAAAAAATATGGATGATACCATGCTAATGTCTTACGTTTTAAGAACTGGATTTCGAGGACATAATCTTGATGAGTTAGCAATGGATTTTTTATCTCATGAAACAATTAAATTTTCTGATGTAACAACTTTTAATAAGAAAAAAATTCTTTTTTCTGAGGTAGATTTAGATAAAGCACTTTTATATTCAGCAGAAGATTCAGACATAACTTTTCGCTTATGGGAAATTTTAAAATTAGAGTTGATAAAAAGTAAATTATATTATTTTTATTTTTATGTTGAAAGACCTCTTATTGAAATAGTGGGAATGATGGAAATAAATGGTTGTAAAGTAAATAATAGGCATCTAGAAAAAATTTCAAAAGTTTTTTTAAAAAAAATTGAAATTTTAGAGTCCGATGTTTTTAAACTTGTTGGAGAAAAATTTAATATTGGTTCACCTAAACAACTAGGTGAGATTCTTTTTACAAAATTAGAACTTCCGCATGGAAAAAAAGGAAAGAGTGGTAATTTTCAAACAGATGTGAAGATATTAGAAAAATTAAAATCAGAAAAGTATGAGGTGGCGTCATTAGTTTTGGATTGGAGACATCTTTCAAAACTAAGAAATACATATTGTGAAGGTTTATTATCAAGAGAAAACAAAAAAACAAAAAGAATTCATACATCTTTTGGAATGGCAAGTACTTTAACAGGTAGGTTTTCATCTAATGACCCAAATTTACAAAATATTCCTATTAAGACTAATGAAGGGAGAGAAATAAGAAAAGCTTTTGTTCCTGCGCCCAATCACAAAATCGTGTCAATAGATTATTCCCAGATAGAACTAAGAATTTTGGCACATGTAGCAAATGTAAAATCACTACTAAATGCTTTTAGCAATGATGAAGATATTCATAGTGTGACTGCAATGGAAGTATTTCAAGTAAATAAAGAATCGTTAAATAATGATCTAAGAAGAAAAGCAAAAATCATAAATTTTGGTATTATTTATGGAATTTCTCCTTATGGTCTAGCTCTTCAATTGGAGATTTCAAACTCTGAAGCAAAAAGTTACATTGAAAATTATTTTTTAAAATATCCTGGTATTAAAGAATATATGAAGAATACAATTGATTTATGCAGAGGCAAAGGACACGTTTTTACTCCATTTGGTAGAAGAATATATATCCCATTTATCAATGATAAAATTGCAAGTAGAAGAAATTTTGCTGAAAGGTCGGCAATTAATGCACCTATTCAAGGAGGTGCAGCTGATTTGATAAAAATAATAATGCCTAAGATTTATAATTTTTTAAAAACTGAAGGATTAAAAACGAAAATGTTAATTCAAGTACATGATGAATTAATTTTTGAGGTACCAGAAAATGAGATTGATTTTATTAAACTAGAAATCCCTAAAATTATGGTTGGTTCACATCAAAGTTTGTTAGAATTAAATGTGCCCATTAAAGTTGATGTGGGTGAAGGATTGAATTGGGACGAAGCTCATTAGTTTTTAATAGCTTCCTTGTGAAGCTTTACAAACATCCCTCTAAGTTTTTTTGCATTTGAAATTTCTTTATCAAAAAAAAGTCTAGTTAGTAATTTTTTCTTTCTCAGATCAAAACCATCAGGATCAATTCCTACAATTTTCCAATTCCCCCTTTTTTCAATTGATTTGATATTTTTTATAAATTTTTGTAAATATAGTTTGATACTCTCATTATGATGATCATTCATATGACTGATTATATTGGCCTCACTATTTATGTAATTTAGGTTTTGCTTGTTGACTAGTTCATTTTTTTTAAACCATTTTACATGAGCAAATCCTCCAATTAGGTGTGCAGTTTTTATTTCAATCTTATAAAAATTCATATCCCCAAAGTTAGAATAGAGCTTTGCTGCAGGATGTCTGTTTAAAAATCTTCTACGATGATTAGTATCTGTTGTTTTTTTTATATTACCAATTAGTGTTACCCTTGGTCGCGACATAGGATCTTCATAATCGATACCGGGAAACTTATTTTTAAATTTTGGAAAAAAATTATAAAGATTATTTTCCTCACAAACCATTAGAGAGACTGAACTGTTATTGATAATATTTGTAGTATGTTCAGATAAATTTGATAATAGAAGTAATGGAGACAGATCATAATCAAAGGCTGTCATAACAAAAGTTGAATATGAAAATGGTTTTGAAATACTAAGCTTAAGTTTTTTAAAATTTTTTGGAACAAACTCAGTTGAAAGATAACCTCTTGAAGCTGACCTAATTAATTGTCTTGTTTTAAAATTGATATTCATTTATTTACAAACTAAAAATTTTATATAAATATTAAATATTAATTATGAAAGTAAAATTCAAATACTTACTATTATTTATTCTTATAATTGTACCTTTTGAACATGTTTTTTCAAAAAAAAATAATCATTTAGTCATTCATGGATCTTATACTTTTGAAACGTATGATGGACAAGAAAACATTGCTGTTTATATGAGCTTATTCAATACTTCGGATAAAGATATTCAAATCGACTCTTTCAGTAGTGATCTTTCGTCAAGAATAGAGATGCACGACATAAAATTCACAAACGATATTGCAAAAATGGTTATGATAAAGGAGGTTGTAGTTAAAGGAAAAAGTGAGCTTTATTTGCAACCAGGTGGAAAACACTTAATGTTTTTTGGAATTAAAGAAAAGCTAAATGATGGCGACTCTTTTGATATCCAGGTAAATCTTAAAAATGGTACAACACATAATGTAAAGACAATGGTCCTAAATAAGAATTTAAAATCTAAATACTTAAATTAAAATGAAATCTAAAACTTTACACTCAACCTCAGTTGTAATTGAGGATTCTGGTGTATTGATTGTTGGAGATTCAGGATCTGGAAAGTCTGATTTAGCCTTAAGATTAATTGATTCTGGCGCAACTTTAATTTCCGATGATGTTACGATATGTAAAAAAAATAAAGATTCAATTTTTTTATTTCCTGCCTTACAAACCAAAGGATTGTTAGAAGTGAGAGAGATAGGTATAATGACTGTACCATATGTAGATAATATAAAACTTTTATTAATTGTTGAATTGGTAGAATATGAAGTTGATAGATTACCTAATAAGACGTTTGGGAAGTTTATGAATTTAAATATTCCTAAAATAAGAATCTATGGAAAAAACTCATCATCAGTAGCGAAGATAAAACTGAAGTTAAATGAAATAAAAAATAATGCCTAGAAAAATTTTAATAGTTACGGGACTATCAGGTGCCGGTAGAACATCTGCCCTAAAAATATTAGAAGACTTGGGTTTTGAGGCTATTGATAATATTCCAACATCATTATTAGTTAATATATTGAAGGTAAATATAAAAACCAATCTAGCAATTGGTATAGATATAAGAAGTAGAGACTTTAATGCAAAAAAGATTTCTCAACTGATTAAAAATAAAAAAAGAAAAATTGAAATTTCTACAGTTTTTTTTGATTGTGAAACAACCAAACTATTAAATAGATTTAAAGAAAGCAGAAGAATACATCCTTTAAAACTTGATTTGCCGATGATTGAAATAATTGATAGAGAAAGAAACTGGCTTGAGCCTCTAAAAAAAATAAGCAATCATTATATAAACACAACTGATTTATCTATTAATTTATTAAGAAAAAAAATAAAAGCATTATTTGATAAAGACATTAAAATAAAAACAACTGTAAGAATTATTTCTTTTGGTTTTAAAAATGGACTGCCTAAAGAAGCAGATTTTGTTTTTGATATGAGATTTTTAAGAAACCCATTTTATGAAAAGACATTGAAAAGTATGAATGGTAAAGATAAAGAAATAATTGAATTTGTAAAAAATCAGGAGTATTTTCACATTTTTTTTGATAAGATAACAGATCTTTTTGATAGAATGTTGAGAGGGTTTAAGGATGAAGGTAAAGACTATATAACTGTTGCCTTTGGTTGCACCGGTGGAATACATAGATCAGTGGTAAGTAGTGAAATGTTTTTTTCTTTTCTTAAGCATAAAAAAGATATTGAGGTTTTCATAGACCATAGGGATTTATAAATATGATTGGTATAGTTTTAGTAAGCCACTCCAATATTGCCACTGAATTTCTTTCAGTTTTAGAGCATATAGTAGGTAAACAAGAAAATATTGAAGCAATTTCTATTTTTCCAGATGATGATGTTGAAAAAAAAAGGAAAGAAATTATAAAAGCAATAAAAAAAGTTGACCAAAAAAAAGGTGTTATTGTTTTAACCGATATGTTTGGTGGTACACCATCAAATTTAGCAATCTCAGTTATGGATGAGGAAAAGGTTGAGGTTGTTGCTGGTGTAAATTTACCAATGTTAATTAAAATTTCATCATTAAGACATAAATGTAATATTAAGGAATTGATCAAAATATCCCAAGAGTCAGGCCGAAAATATATGAATGTGGCATCAGCTTTTTTTGGAGAGACAACCAATTGCAAGAAAAAAGACTAGAGAAAACAATTTTAATTACTAATAGACTTGGATTGCATGCAAGAGCGTCTGCTAAATTTGTAGAATTAATTTCAAAATGTAAATCAAAATTTGTAATAAGAAAAGGAAAGAATATAGTGAACGGTTCTTCTCTTCTAGGTTTGATGACACTAGCTGCATCGAAGGGTACAGAAATCAAAATTCAATGTATAGGAGAAAATTCACAGGAGGATTTATCAAAGTTAGTAAATTTAATTAAAAATAACTTTGGTGAAGAAAAACCGTTAAGTGATAATATTATTAGGGAGGTTTCATTCAAGGGTATCCCAGTATCAAATGGTTATGCAATAGGAAATTGTTTTGTAGTAGAAGGAAATGACATCACATATTCGAAATATAATATCCCAATTTATGAAATTAAAAAAGAGCACAAAAGGTTAGATTTAGCTGTAAAAAAATCACTTGATGATTTATCAAAAATTATTGAAAAAATCAAGGGTTCAAGGAATGATATATACAAAGAAATGAAATTTATGCTTCAAGCAAACAAATCCATAATTACATCATCTTCTTTGATAAAGGACTCAAAAAAAAGAATTCAAACAGATTTAATTAATGCTGAATTTGCAATTATTGAAGAGTTAAACAAGCATTCAAAAATATTTAAAAAAATAAAAGATGATTATTTAAAAGATAGGTTTGACGATGTAAGGGATGTATGTAAAAGAATTTTAGAAAACTTACAAAATAAAAAAAAGAAAAAAAGAAAGCCTCAAGAAAATCAAATAATTGTAGCCTCAGAATTAAGCCCTGCAGATCTTCTATCCCATTCGAAATCAAAAATTTCTGGGCTAGTTAGTATACTTGGAGGACCGGAAGGGCATTTTGCCATTGTTGCAAGATCCTTGTCTATTCCTACAGTTGTAGGAGTAAAAAACTTCTTAAAAAATATAAAAAATAATGAAAAAATTGTACTTGATGGTGAGAAAGGTTTATTGATTAAAAATCCAACAAATCAGACTGTAAATTTTTATAAAAAAAAAATTGAGGAACAAAAAAATAAAGATAAAAAACTAAATTACTTAAAAAAAATCATTCCAAAAACCCAAGATAATGTACGTATTAAAATCGAGGCTAATATTGATAATTCTGATGAAGCAAAAGAATCGATGAAAAGAGGAATCGATGGAATTGGATTGTACAGAAGTGAGTATCTTTTTATGAATAAAAAAAGAATGCCATCAGAAAATGCGCAATATGATTCCTTAAAAAAAACTTTAAAATATCTTAAAGGTAAACCTTTAACAATTAGAACATTAGATATTGGAAATGATAAAAAAGTTCCTTCAATTGAAAAGTATTTAAATAAATCACCGAATCCGGCACTTGGACTAAGGGCAATTAGGCTGACCCTAGCATTTCCAAAAATCTTTAGAAGGCAAATTTCTGCTATACTTAGAGCAAGTAGGCATGGGAATGTAAGAATAATGTTACCAATGGTATCTAATGTTTCAGAATTAACTGAAGCTAAAAAGTTAATAGATAATGTGAGAAAAGATTTATTATTAAAAAAAGTTAAAATTTCATCAACTCCACCTGACGTTGGTGTTTTGATAGAAACACCAGCAGCAGCGCTAATTTCAGAGGCAATAGCTAAAAATTGTGATTTTTTGGCAATTGGAACCAATGACCTTACGATGTATACATTAGCAATTGATCGTGGTGATGAGGAAGTAGCAAAAATATACGACCCTGCACATTTGTCAGTTTTAAGATTAATTAAATTGTCCGCAGAGTCTGCAAAAAAAGTTGGAGTTCCAGTTAGTGTTTGTGGTGAAATGGCAGGAGACACAAATTTTACATCATTATTATTGGGAATGGGAATTAATGGACTATCGATGAGTATTTCTAGGATTTTAAAAGTAAAACAATTTATAGAAAATATTAATTATGAAGAAGTTAAAAAAATTTCTGATGAAATTTTAGAAGAAGATGATAGTGTACGCATAAAACAAATTCTTAAATCTTATTACAATAAGATTAACCGTATGATTAATAATTAGAACTTAAAGTGAGATAAATATTATGAATGATTATAAGATAAAAGATATAAAACTATCAGAATGGGGCCGTAAAGAAATAAATATAGCAGAAACGGAAATGCCAGGTTTAATGAAATTAAGAGAAGAATATGCACAAACAAAACCTCTTAGTGGTTCGAGAATAGCGGGCTGCCTACATATGACAATTCAAACTGCCGTTTTAATTGAAACTTTAATAGAGTTAGGTGCGTCTGTTAGATGGAGTTCTTGTAATATTTATTCAACGCAGGACCAAGCTGCAGCAGCAATTGCTGAAAAAAAAATACCAGTTTTTGCTTGGAAAGGTGAAACTGAAGAAGAGTTTTGGTGGTGTATAGAACAAACAATTAAAGGACCTGATGGTTGGGTACCTAATTTAATTCTAGATGATGGAGGAGACCTCACAAAATTAATGCATGAAAAGTATCCACAAATGATGAACGAAATTAAAGGCTTGTCTGAGGAAACTACAACTGGAGTCTTGAGATTAATTGAGATGGAAAAGAATGGAACTTTAAAGGTTCCAGCAATTAATGTGAATGACTCGGTTACAAAATCAAAATTTGATAATAAATATGGATGTAGAGAAAGTCTTGTTGATGGAATTCGTCGAGCAACAGATGTTATGATGGCTGGAAAAGTTGCAGTGGTAGCTGGTTATGGTGATGTTGGTAAAGGCTCTGCGGAAAGTTTAAGAAATGCAGGTTGTAGAGTTTTAGTTACTGAAGTTGATCCAATATGTGCNCTACAAGCCGCTATGGATGGTTATGAAGTTACTACAATGGACGAGGCNGCAAAAAATGCGGATATCTTTGTGACTGCAACTGGGAATATAGATGTTATNACTGTCGATCANATGAGAGTAATGAAAGACAGAAGTATAGTTTGTAATATTGGTCATTTTGATTCNGAAATACAAATTGAATCACTTAGAAATTATAAATGGAATAATATTAAACCACAAGTTGATGAAATTGAATTTCCTGATGGGAAAAAAATTATAGTTCTTGCTGAAGGTCGATTGGTAAATCTTGGTTGCGCAACAGGTCATCCCAGTTTTGTAATGTCGGCCTCCTTCTGTAACCAAGTGTTAGCTCAAATAGAATTATGGGAAAATTCAGAAAAGTATAAAAATAAGGTTTACGTNTTACCTAAAGAGCTTGATGAAAAAGTTGCAAAAATTCATTTAGANAAAATTGGTGCAAAGCTTACTCAACTTACAAATGAGCAAGGAAAATATATTAATGTCCCTGTTCGTGGACCCTTTAAAAACAAAGAGTATAGATATTAGACTAAAATTTGTTTATTCCCTTAGTTGTTGAGTATTCAAAGTGAAGAACTTTACCAGGATTAATTTTGTTGTAACAATTATGTGAAGCAATGGCAGCTTCTGAAAAGCCAGTTAATATTAATTTTAATTTTCCTGGATAAGAACANACGTCACCTATAGCAAATATTCCANTTAAGTTAGTTTCACAGGTTTCTTGCTTTACTTTTAATATATTTTTTTCCAATTCAAGTTCCCAATTTTTAATGGGACCAAGATTTGCTGAAAGTCCAAAAAAAGGGAGAAAAAAATCTACTTTTAATTTTTTTTTCTGATCTTCCATATTTTTTATAATTAAATAATCTATAATACCATTTTCTCCTTCAATGGAATCAAGTTGAAAGGGTATCATCATCTGTATTTTTCCTTTTTTTTCTAAGTCGTAAAGTTTTTCTACATTTTGAGGAATGGCTCTAAGTTTATTCCTTCTGTGAATAAAAAAAATTTTTTTACTAACTTTTGATAATTCAATAGCCCAGTCAACCGCTGAGTCACCACCACCTGCAATTGCTAGTATTTTATTTTTAAACTTTGATTTATCTCTTACATGATAAAAAATAGTTTTGTTTTCAAAAAAATCTATTTTTTCAAGAGGAGGTTTATTAGGACCAAACGCTCCGTTACCAGCTGCTATTATGATACATTTTGACTCAACTATATTTTCTTCAGATGTCTTAACGCTGTAAAAGTCCTTAAATTTTTTTAATTCATTAACTTTTTGGTTCATAAGAAAAATTGGTTTAAATGGGTCTATTTGTTTTTTTAAATTGATTATTAATTCTTCAGCTGTGACGGACGGATATGCAGGTATATCGTATATTGGCTTATCAGGATACAATGCAGTGCATTGTCCACCAATTTCCTCTAAACTATCGACAACACAGGATTTCATTCCTAACTGACCAAGCTCAAATACCGTGAAAAGTCCAACTGGACCAGCACCAATAATCAAAACATCAGTATAAATCTTTTTCATTTTTTATTTAATTGAATACAATAGTATTTATTTTATTAATATTACATTAAAAAAATGGGTTATGAGATAAATATAAGTGTAAAAAATTTAAATGAAACAAAATATTTGGCAAAAGTATTTGTACTTACATTAAAGGTTCCTTTATTAATATCTTTAAAGGGAAAAATTGGGATGGGAAAAACGACATTTGCAAGTTTTTTTATTAATCACCTTTCAAAAGAAAAAGTTAAAGTTCTAAGCCCAACGTTTCCAATTGTAAATACTTATAAATTAAAAAAATTAGAAATTTGGCATTATGATTTGTATAGAATTAAAGACAAAAAAGAATTTTTCACATTAGATTTTGATATTGCTTTAAATAATTGTGTTTTAGTTGAATGGCCTGAGCTAATGGAGGAATTTTTTCCTAAAAACAGAATTGAAATTTTTTTTAAAGATGAAGAATCAGATTTAAGAAACATAAAAATTTCCCTTTTAGGTTCATGTACAAATTACTATAAAGAAATATGGAAACTCTTAAAAAAAAAATTTTTGATATATTAAGGTTAAATAATTTATTTGTTGATGAGTTGTTTTTTTTAGCTGGAGATGCATCAGACAGAAAATACTTTGAAGCTAAAATATCAGCAAAAAAAGTGATAATTATGATTGATGAAGATTCAAAGAATCTTAAACAGTTTATTAAAATTACAAAAGCTTTAGAAAAAAAAATTTCAGTACCTGAAATTTATGAAGTTTTTCCAAATCATGGGTTAGCAATTATCGAAAATTTTGGTAGATCAAAATACAGCAAGATTTTGACAAAAAAAAATAGCAAGGAATTATATAAATTAGCAATTGAAAATTTAATATTTTTACAAAACAAAAAAATTTCAGTTACTCTACCAAAATATGATACAAGAAAATTTTTAGAGGAATCAAACTTATTTTTTGACTGGTACTTACCATTTTTCAATATAAAGAAAGACAATTTGAAATATAAGTTTAATTTAATATTTAAGGATTTATTAAAAAAATTAAAAGAACTTCCTCAAGTTTTTGTTCACAGAGATTATCACATTGATAATTTATTTTTTTTAAAAGATAGATTGGGCACAAAAAAATGTGGTTGGATAGATTATCAAGATGCTCTATCTGGGCCTTCACTATATGATCTTGTTTCACTGACTCAAGATGCTAGAATTGATGTTCCAAAAAATATTGAAGAATACTTAGTTAATTTTTATTTAGAAAAGAATAAAATTCATAACAAAGTATTTTTTAATTTTTGTTACAATTTAATTGCAATTCAAAGACACTTAAAAGTATTAGGAATTTTTTGCAGATTATCAAAAAGAGACAAAAAAAATATGTACTTATCACATTTACCAAGAGTTAAAAAAATGCTTTTATCAAATCTTATGAAAAAAGATTTATCAGAACTTTTTTTAATATTAGGACCCTTTTTAAAAAATGAATAGTATCAATGAAGCTATGATATTTGCTGCAGGCTTTGGGAAAAGAATGCTTCCATTAACTAGAAAAACTCCAAAACCACTATTAAAAATAAATAATAAATCAATAATTACTTATCAAATTGAGAGACTAATTGAACTAAAATTTCAAAATATATTAGTTAATGGACATCATTTATTTGATGAATTGAACCATCAATTAAAAATTTATAGCCCATTTGTCAAAGTAATTTATGAAGAAGAAATTCTTGAAACTGGTGGTGGATTGTTGAATTCAATAAAGCAAAAGATGTTCAAAAATCTTAAATCACCAAAATTATTGATTAACGGAGATATTTTTTGGAGGGAAAAAAAAAATTGTCCTATAGAAACGATAATCAATAATTGGACAAAAAAAATGGATTTACTATTGGTTTTAAAAGAAAAGAATAATTTTTTAGGCTATAACGGTAAAGGAGATTTTTCTTTAGAGAATAAAAACGAAAAAATTTCAAGACTTTTAAAAACTACAAGAAATAATTATGTTTTTACAGGTTTACAAATCATTAACCCAAATATTTTAGATGATTCAAAAAAAAAATTTTCCCTTAGAGAAGTTTTTTTGAGATCAATTGTAAAAAAAAAAATTTATGGTTTTATTGATAATAATGATTGGTATCACATTAGCAATACTGATGACCTAAAAGAAATAAATAAAATTTTTTAATTATGCCATATATTTTTTATGATTTTGAAACAAGTGGAAGGTCAGCAAGATTTGATCAAATCCTGCAAGCTGGTTTTATAATTTATGATGAAAACTTCAGAGAGTTAAATAAACTTAACATAAAATCACGAATTAACTCTGATACTGTTCCTTCAATAAATGCTTTAAGAGTAAATAGATTACTAATATCAGAGTTACTTTCAGAGAAATTAAGTTATTATGAAATGACGTTAAAAATAAATAGTTTTTTAAATCAATATTCAAAAAGTTTCTATATTGGCTTTAATTCAATAAATTTTGATGAAGAATTTCTAAGACAGTTATTTTGGGAACATTTTATATATCCATATTTAACAAATACAAACGGAAACAAAAGAGGTGATGCTTTAAATTTTGTTACAATGGTTCATGCCTTTTGTAATGAAAATATCAATGTAAAAAACAGTGATGATGGAAAATTGACTTTTAAACTTGAAAAATTAGCAGAGGCAAATAGTTTTGATTCTTCGAACTCTCATGAAGCGATTGCTGATGTTGTTGTTACAATGCAACTATTTGAACTTTTAAAGAAAAAAAATGAAGATTTATTTTCCGTTTTTAAAAATAATTCAATCTCAAAGAATGTCGAAGAAAAATTAATTAAAAGTGATCTTATCACATATCATAATTATATGTTTAGCTCTCATAGAATATATCTTGTGAAAAATATAATTAAGCACCCTGTATATAAAAATCAATACATTGGATTTGATTTGAAATATGATGTCGATGACTTAGTAGAGCTTGAGGAAAGTGAATTAAAAGAAATTTATAAAAACAAGAGTTTTTTTAGAAAAATTAGACTTAATAAGCAACCTAATATACTTGACAAAAGTTTCGCTTTAAAAATAAAACCTTATTCAGATTTCTCGGAAGACGAGATTATAAAAAAGTGTAAGAACTTAGAAAATCCAAACTTCATAAAAAATCTAACAAACATTTTAGAAAAAGAATCTATTGATTTAATTGATAATCAAAGTCAGGAAGATAAATTGGAAGAAGAAACCATATACACGAAAAATATTAATTATAAAGACTCAATGATAATGAGTGATTTTCACAAGCACTCGTGGGAAGAAAAATGGTATTTTGCTGAAAAATTTTTGGATAATAGATTAAAATACTTTGCAGCTAAACATATATTTAGAAATTCTCCTGACTCATTACCAAAAAAAATATTTAACTATTTACATGGTAAAATTTCAGAAAAACTACTTTCTCTGGAAAAACAAAAATTTGTTACAATTCCCTCTGCTATGCAGGAGGCTGATGATATCTCGCTAGAAATTGAAGAAGAAGAATTTTCATCAAATATTAAAGATCAACTAGATCAATATAATATTTACATAAATTTTTTAAATGATTATTATAGTCAAAAAAATCCAAAACCAATTAGGTTTGATTCAATCTTATCTAAAAAACTTTTTGGATAAATATTATGGAGAAATTATGAGTAGTATAAAGAACTTAGATAATGAAACTTTTGAAAATGAAATTTCGGAAAGTAAGATTCCTGTTTTAGTAGATTTTTGGGCTGAATGGTGTGCTCCTTGCAAAGCGCTTTCGCCTATCCTAGATGAAATATCGAACGAACTAGGTGGTAAAATAGTTGTAACTAAAGTTAATCTTGACGAAAATCAGGAATTAGCAATGAAATATTCAATTAGAAGTATACCAACACTTCTACTTTTTAAAAATGGACAATTATCAGATATGAAAGTTGGTCTGCCAAGTAAGTCAGATTTACTAGACTGGGTTAATTCAAAAATATAAATTTATTTTATTTTAAAACCATCTGCTTTCAATATTTGTCCAGCAAGATAAAGCGAACCACAAATTAGGATTTTTCCTGAAGAATAATTCTCAGAGATTAAACTCAGTGCGTCATTTATATTTAGACAACATTCAATATTTATATTTTTTTTTAGTTTTTTCTTAACATTTTCTTTAATTTCATAAGGCTGCACATATTGATGATTATCAATAGGAAGAAGTATAAGAAAATTAAATTGATCAATTATTTTTCTTAAAAAGCTAGTTGGATTTTTTCCAGCCGTCATTCCTAAAATTAAAACCTTGTTTAGTTCTGACCAATTTTTTACAAAGTTTAGTATTATACTTGCTGCATGATCATTATGCCCTCCATCAAGCCAAATATCAAAATTTCCTGAGCATTTTTTTTTTAATTTACCATTGTTGATTTTCTGCATTCTTGCTGGCCAAACAACTTCTTCGATTCCTTTTTTTATAAGTTTATCTTCAACAACAATTTGCTTAATTGATTTTACAACTGAAATTGCAGTTGCGGCATTTTCAATTTGGTGCTTTCCAGCAAGTTTAGGAATTGGAAACTCATTTTCAAAATCATTATATTTAAGAATAAATGTATTTTTCTTTATTTTTAATATTTTCCAATCACTACTTTCTTCAAATAAAGTACTTCTTTTTTTTTTAATTTCTTTTTTGACAATTTCTCTGACAATTTTTTTTTGTTTTGACATAACCACTAAAGATTTATTCTTAATAATACCTGCCTTTTCAAATGCAATTTTACCAATACTATTTCCTAAAAAATTCATATGATCCATTGAAATTGGGGTTATAACATTGCAAAGAGGATTTTTTATTACATTTGTTGCATCAAACCTCCCACCCAAACCTGTCTCTAATAAAATTATATCCGTTTTATTTCTACTAAAAGCTAAAAAGGCTGCAGCAGTCGTAATTTCAAAAAAAGTAATGGGATCAGAATTATTTTTTTTCTCACACTCTTCTAAAAGAGAACTAAGATATTTATTATCAATTAAACGAGAATTTATTCTTATTCTTTCGTTAAACTTTATTAAATGAGGTGAGGTGTAAGTATGTACTTTAAGATTTGCTGCTTCGTATATTGCTCTGAGATAAGATGTAACTGAACCTTTGCCATTAGTGCCTGCAATATGAATAACTGGAGCNAAATTTAAATGTGGATTACCAAGTTTTTTTAAGAGTTTTTTTAAACGAAACAATGACAAATCAATTTTTTTAGGATGTAAAAGTTCTAGCCTTTTTAAAATATGATTAGATGTATTCACAGAAATTTAATTTAAGTTAGAAACTCAATTATATCAGAAATTTTTTTATTCAAATCTTTTCTATGAACTACAATATCGATCATTCCTTTTTCAATAAGATACTCTGACTTTTGAAAGTTTTGAGGAAGCTTTTCTTTTATTGTTTCTTCTATAACTCTACTACCTGCAAATCCTATTGTTGCATTCTTTTCAGCTATTATTATATCTCCTAACATTGCAAAAGAAGCAGANACTCCTCCAGTTGTAGGATCAGTCAAAACAGAAATAAATGGAAGATTAGTTTTGGATAGAGAATTTACGGCAATTACTGTTCTAGGCATTTGCATAAGGGATAAAATACCTTCTTGCATTCTTGCTCCCCCAGATGAACTAAATATTATGAGAGGTAAATTATTCGTTTTGGCATAATTGCAAGCAGTAACAATTGCTTCACCAGCAGCCATTCCCATGGAACCACCCATAAAGTTAAAATCAAATATAGCTACGGTAACTTTTTGTTTTTCAATTGTACCTGAGGCAACTATTACGGAGTCATATGTACTGTTTTTTAATTGTGCTTCTTTTAATCGGTCAGAGTATTTTTTATTATCTTTAAATTTTAATGGATCAACTTTAACTTTTGGAGTGTCCATGACCATAAAATTATTTCCTAGAAAAAAGTTTAATCTTTGTTTTGCACTAACTCTAAAATGGTAATCACAGTGTTTACAAACAAAAAAATTATTTTCAAGCTCTCTTTTCAAAAGCATCTGTGAACACTTAGGACAAGTTTCCCATAAATTGTCTGGAACTTCCTTTTTACCAACTATAGCCCTAAGTTTAGGCCTTACAAAATTTGTTATCCAATTCATCTTAAAACCCTATTAGCCCTTTTTAATTTTTGATATAAACAATTTAATTTTTGTTAAAATTCTTTCTATAGAATATTTCTCTTTTTCTGAATCTTCAATTAAATTTATAATTGCAGATCCAACAACACATCCATCTGCAAATTTATTTATTTCTTTCACTTGTTTTGAGCTATTTATCCCAAAACCAACTAGAATAGGCAGTTTCGTATATTTTTTAATCTCTATAATCGATCTTTTAAGTAATGATAAACTTGGTTTTTTTGTGCCTGTAATACCCATAATTGAAACATAATAAAGAAATCCTTTGGAGGATTTAGATATTTTCCTCAGTCTATTTTTGTCGGTTGTTGGAGTAATTAACCTAATATTATAAACATTATATTTTTCTGTATAATTTTTTATTAAAGAATCTTCCTCTGGAGGTAAGTCGACTACTATTAGGCCATCAACTCCCACTTTCCTGCAAGTTACGAAAAAGCTCTTTAACCCAAATTGAAATATCGGATTAAAATATCCCATTAATATTATTGGAGTTTTTTGATCATTTTTTCTAAAATCTTTTATAATTTTAAAAGTTTTTTCCAAATTTATTCCAGATTTTATTGCCCTTTGACTTGATCTTTGTATTGTTGGTCCATCAGCCATTGGATCAGAAAAGGGAAGACCAATTTCAATAAAGTCTGTNCCAAATGATGGAAGCGATTCAATTATTTTTTTTGATGAATGAAAATTTGGATCCCCTGATGTTACAAAAGACACTAATGCTTTCTTTTTCTCTTTCTCTAGAGCAATAAATTTTTGATCTATTCTGTTTGACATTTAAGATTAAATTTTAACACCTAAATGTTCGGAAATGGAATAAATATCTTTATCACCACGACCGCACATATTCATGATTATTAAACTTTTTTTTGAAAATAAATTTTTATTTTTTAATAAATAAGACAATGCATGTGATGGTTCAAGGGCTGGAATAATTCCTTCAAGTTTAGTGCATATTTTAAACGCCTCTATTGCATCATTATCAGTGGCACTTACATAAGAAACTCTCCCAATTTCTTTTAACCAGGCATGTTCNGGACCTATTCCTGGATAATCTAAACCTGCAGATATAGAATGTGCATCCTCAATTTGTCCATCTTTATTCTGAAGTAAATATGTGTGATTACCATGCAAAAATCCTGGTTTTCCTTTCGATATTGATGCCGCATGCTCTCCGGAATTTATTCCTTTTCCTCCTGCTTCAACTCCAATAATTTCAATATTTTCATTTAGAAAAGGATAAAATAAACCTAATGCATTAGACCCTCCTCCAATACACGCAACTAAATAATCTGGAAGTCTTTTTTCTAGCTTGAGAATTTGTTGTTTTGCCTCTTTTCCAATTATTGATTGAAAGTCTCTTACCATCATTGGGTAAGGGTGAGGTCCGGCTACTGTACCTATTACATAAAATGTATCATTCACATTTGAAACCCAATCTCTTAATGCCTCATTCATTGCATCTTTTAAGGTTGATGTTCCTGACTTTACGGAGATTATATCTGCCCCAAGCAATTTCATTTTAAAGACATTAGGTGCTTGACGTTTAATATCTGTTTCACCCATGTAAACAACGCACTTCAAATTAAATAGTGCACAAACTGTTGCTGTAGCAACTCCATGCTGCCCTGCACCAGTTTCGGCTACTATCCTTTTCTTTCCCATTCTTTTAGCTAATAATACTTGTCCAATGCAATTATTAATTTTGTGAGCACCAGTATGATTTAGTTCATCGCGTTTAAAATAAATTTTAGCACCATTGAGTTTTTTTGATAAACGTTGGGCAAAATAGAGAGGACTAGGTCTTCCAATATAGTTTTTAAAATAGTAATCAATTTCACTTTTAAATTTTTTTGACCTTTTTGCTTTTTCGTATTCCTTTTCAACTTCCAGCAGGAGAGGCATTAGGGTTTCAGCAACAAACCTCCCTCCAAAATTACCAAACCGACCATCTTTATCAGGAAATTTATGAAAATTAAATCTTTTGAATTTTTGTAAATTTACTTTTTTTAACATAATCAACTAATTCTTTAATTTTTTTTGGGCATTTTATTCCTTTTTTTATCTCTACGCCAGATGAAATATCAACAATAGGAGGACAGGTTCTTTCAATTGCATTTTTTATATTTCTTATATTTAATCCACCTGCAATTATCCATTTTTTTTTTGAATTATATCCCTTGAGTAAATTCCAATCAAATGAAACACCTGTTCCTCCACTTATTTCAGAGGTTTTAATTTTTGTATCAAACAAAATCATATCACAAATTGGCTCAAACTTTTTTGATAATTTTACATCCTTTATTGAATCAATAGATATAGCTTTAATTATTGGTTTATTCAATCTTTGTTTAATAGCTTTGATCATTGATAAACTTTCATTTCCGTGAAGTTGAATCATATCTAATTTAACAAATTTTGTTATATGCTCAATTAAGTCAATGTCAGAATTAACGAAAAGTCCAACCTTTTTTGGATTTTTTGGAAGAAAAGTACAAATTTTTTTTGCTTGAAATGCTGTCACAAATCTCGATGATTTTTGATAAAAAACTAACCCAACATAGTCTGCGTTGACACAGGCTTNTGCAGATTTTGAATCATTAATTCCGCAAATTTTTATTAAGACGTTATTTATCATGATCAATATTTTCTATTATTTTTTCAATGGATTTTAATGGATCTTTACTTTTTGTTATTGGTCTTCCTATAACTAAAATATTTGAACCAGCTTGAACAGCAAACCTTGGCGATTCTATTCGTTTTTGGTCATCTTTTTTGTCAGTTGACAATCTAATGCCTGGAGTAACAAAGATTAAATCTTTATAATTTTTTTTAAGTTCCTTAACCTCTTTTGGTGACGATACAATCCCATCTACGCCTGCCTTAACTCCGGCTTTGACTAAATTACTAATAAAAACCTTTTGTCCAAAATTATACCCCATATTTTTTAAATCCTCATCGTTAAGACTTGTTAACAACGAAATACCAATTATTTTTGTTTCTTGTTTAATATCTTTAAGTTCTTGAATCATTTTATAGCCTCCACTTAGATGAACCGTGACATAGTTAGGTGACAAATCTAAAACATTTCTCAGTGATTGTTTTACGGTATTTGGGATATCATGAAGTTTAAGGTCCAAAAAAATAGGCAATCCCATTTTTTTTAATTTTTCAACTCCTCTAGGTCCATTTTTTGTAAAAAACTCAAGACCAAGTTTTATTCCACCCACATGATCTTTAATTTTTTTTGTAAAAGAAATTGTTTGTTCTAGATCACTAAAATCAAGTGCGCAAAATATATAATTTTTTGTTTCCATCAGAAAATTTTTTTAAAAATAAAAATTAACAAACCTATAATAAAACCTAAAAAAAATATACATAGAGTGAAAATATAGATAGGTATTTCAAAGAAATAAGGAAATGGAAAAAGACTTAGCTTTATTGAATATTTATTTGCAATGGAAAACAGGAGAAAAAAAATTAAAAAAAAAAAAAAAAAANAAAACCAAAAGCTTTTTTAAAATTATTCTTCATTGATTATTTTCTTTAGTTTTTTTCCTGGTGTAAAATGTACCGACAATTTATCATTAATATGAATTTTTTCACCAGATGAAGGGTTTCTGCCAATTCTTGATTTACGTAAACGTGTCGAAAAACTTCCAAAATCTCTTATTTCAATCCTATTACCTTTTGACAAATTGGATGAAAAAAATTGTAAAATTTTTTCCAATGTTCTTTCAACTTCCCTTTTCGGAAGGTACTCAAACTTTTTTTCTAAAATAAAAAGTAAATCAGATTTTTTCATNTTTAGGGTGTCCAAATTGCAAGAATTCCATCAGTAAGTTTTAAATTTACATTATTGAATTTTTTTAAAAATTTTAAGTTTAAAAAATCAAACAAATTATCACTTTTAGCATAATCTATAATTTTTATCTTGTCATCTAAACCACCCTTTTTTTTTAACCAATCTAATGCATCTTCCTCCAACCCTACCTCATCTATTAAATCTATTCTTTTGGCTTCATTACTTGTGAAGATTCTACCGTCACTAACTATCTCTTGATTTTTAATAGATATTTTCCTCTCTAAATTGACAATTTTACTAAATTCCTTTTGCATCAATAAAACAACATTTTTAACGTATTCAATCTGAAAATTACTAGTTTTTTCAACTAAGTTAGGAACAGCTTTTAAATCACCACTTTTTATAACCAAAGGATTAACCCCTATCTTATCAAGCAATACGGTTATATCTGCTGTTTGCAAAATCACTCCGATTGAACCTGTAATAGTCCCTGTATTAGCAAATATTTTGTCAGCACCCAAAGAAGCCAGATAAGCCCCAGATGTAGCTACTTCTTTCATATACACAGCTATAGGGACTTTTTCATCAAAAAATTTTAGTGAATCGTAAATTTCTTTGCTGCTTACAAAAGTTCCACCAGGACTATTGATAACTATCAGAAGTGCTTTAAGATTTTCGTTTTCCTTAACTTGATTTATTTTTTCAATGAAATTGGATTCACTATTTATTATACCCTCTAGATAAAGCTTTGCTATAAAAGGGTCTTTATTGTAATTCTGATTTAATATTAAAACTAGTAATAAAGATATGACTATTAGGATAAAAGATTTGTTGATTAGGGACTTTCTCTCTAAAAAGTATTGAACTAAAGAATCATTTTTTTTCATCTTTTGTTTTTTCAGAATCCTTTTTTTTATCTTCTTTTAGTGCAGCACCGATTATATCTCCAATACTTGCACCAGACGATGATGAACCATATTCTTTAAGTGCCTTTTTTTCTTCCTGAATTTCAAGGTCTTTTACAGAAAGTTCATACAACCCATCTTTGTTTGGTTTTTTCATTACTTTTGCGTCAATCTTTTCTTTTACTGCAAACCTATCCGTATTTTGTTCAGATTTCAATTTTGCCAAATTTACCTTTTTTATAAATCCTTTTTTTTCTTCATCAAAAGAGACGTAAACTTTATCTTTATCAATTTCTACAACCACACCAGTCATCACTTTTCCAATTAACTTGTCTGTTTTTTTTGAAGAATCTTTAGTTAATTGCTTGATACCTAATGAAACTCTTTCTTTATCCAAATCTATTTCTAGTATTTTAAACTTTACGAGTTCATTTGATTTAAATGTTTTTATTTTCTCATCACCAGAATCCTCCCAGGAAATATCTGATAGGTGAATCAATCCATCAAGTTCTTCTGAAAGTTCAACAAATAATCCAAAATCTGTTATATTCTTTATTTTTCCTTCAAGGACATCACCCTTTTTGTTTTTTTCTGCAAATTTTTTCCAAGGATTCTCAGTACATTGTTTTAAACCTAAACTAATTCTTCTTTTTGTGTTGTCTATTTCTAAAATTACAACTTCAACTTCTTCGTTTATTTTTAATACTGAATTAGGGTTGATGTTTTTATTGACCCAACTCATTTCGGAGCTGTGTATAAGTCCTTCGACCCCTTTTTCTAATTCTACAAAGGCACCATAATCTGCTATACTTGATATTTTTGATTTTATTTTTGATCCAACTTTATAAATTTTTTCAACATTCTTCCATGGATCTTCAGTTAATTGTTTGAGGCCAAGGCTTATTCTATTATTTTCTTTATCGTATTTTGTAACAATCACTTCAATTTCATCTCCAACAGTGAATTTTTCTGAGGGATGATTTACTCTTTCCCACGATAAATCTGTGACATGAATAAGTCCGTCCAAGCCGCCCAAGTCAACAAATACACCATAATCAGTGATGTTTTTAATTATTCCTTTAAGTTTGTCACCTTCAGAAATATCTGATAAGAGTTTTGATCTATCTGCTTTCCTTGATTCCTCTAACAAAGCTCTTCTGGAAACAACTATATTTCCCCTGAGCTTATCCATTTTAAGAATGACCATCGGTTGAGGTTTATTTAGAAGAGGAGATATATCCTTTATTGGTTTAAGATCGACTTGACTTCCAGGAAGAAAAGCTAACGCCCCTTCTATATCAACAGCATAACCACCTTTGACTCTACCAGTAATTACTCCTGTAACTTGTTGTTTAGAGTCTTGTAATTTTTCTAGATTACTCCATGATTCTTCTTTCCTTGCCCTTTCACGACTTAAAAGAGCTTCTCCTTCTTTATTTTCTAGTTTTTCCAAGTATACATCATATTTTTGTCCTATTTTTACTGAATGCTCTTCTCCAGGAGAATGAAATTCTTTTAGTGGAATTCTGCCTTCGGCTTTAAGGCCAACATCTACGACAACTGTGTCGTTTGTTACAGACATTACGGTTCCTTTGATTACTTGACCTTCTTTATATTTGAAGTCAACGAGACTCTTTTCTAATAGTTCACTAAAATTTTCTTCCAATATTATTTCCTCAAAATATTGGTTACCTTTACAAAATTTTTAAACTTTATGCAATGACTAAATAAAATCAATTTTTTTTTTAATTTCTTGAATTGCAATCTCTAATACCTCTTTTTCTGAAATATTGGTTGTGTCAATAAACAAACTATCTTTGGTCTTTATTAATGGGGAACTTTGCCTATTTTTGTCATTTTTATCCCTCAACTTCATTTCAATATAAATTTTATTGTAATCCTTTTCTTTCAAGTTTAACTGAATTTGTCTTCTCTTAGCTCTTTTATCTAAATCTGCATCAATATAAAATTTTACCTCAGCGTTTGGAATAATAACGCTTGTTATATCTCTCCCATCAATAACGGAACCTTTTTTGTTAGGTGGGTTGTCTGCAAAATTTCTTTGAATATCAATTAATTGTTTCCTAACAAACTCGCTCTTTGCAATTTTAGAGGCAATTTTTGAAACTATCTCTGTTCTTAAATCTTTTTGATTGTATAAGTTTATTTGTGAAGGTGATGATAGGTTTAAACTTATATTTTCAATGTTTTCAATTTTTTTTTTTTGTTTTTAAAAATTCGTAAGCATAAATTCTGTATAATACTCCGCTATCAAGATGATCAAATCCTAATACATTTGATAATTTTTTCGCAAGAGTTCCTTTACCAGAGCAAGCTGTACCATCAATTGCAATAACAGGAAACTTATTTTGGTAAGAATTCAATTTTTGCTCCAACTGAGTTAAAAATTTCTTTGAAGTTTGGGAATGACGTTTTAATCATTTTTTCATCGTCAATAATTATTTTATTTTCTGAAGCTAACCCAAAAACCAACATAGACATTGCAATTCTATGATCATTAAAAGTTTTGATTATGCTTCCGCCAGGTTGTGAAGAACCTCCAGAAATCATCAAAGAGGTTGACTTTTGTTTTATAATTACTCCTGAATCCTTGAGGGCTATTGCCATTGAATTCAATCTATCGCTTTCTTTAAATTTTAATTCCTCTAATCCAGTAAACTTTGATGTACCTTTTGCAAATGAAGCCGCAACAAATAGAATAGGAAGTTCATCAATTAATCTTGGAATAATAGTTTTATTTACTGAAGTTGATATTAATCTTGAGCTTGATACATGAATATCACCAATCCATTCCCCGTTAGTCATATGTTTGTTTTTTAAAGATATTTTTGCATTCATTTTTTTTAATATGTCTATTAGGCCTGTTCTGTAAAAATTTAGCCCGACATCCTTAATAATTAAACTACTATTTTTTGTTATTAAAGTTGCTACTATCAAAAATGCAGCTGAACTAAAGTCTCCAGGAACTTTCAAAGCTTTAGGTTTTAGAAAGTTGGGAGAACTAATTGTTATTTTTCTTTTGTTAATTTTTATATCTGCTCCAAAAAACTTAAGCATTATCTCAGTATGATTTCTACTTGGAAACTTTTCTATAATAGTTGTAGTTCCTTTTATATTAGTGCTGGCAAGAAGAATAGCACTTTTAATTTGTGCAGAACCAATATTTAAATCATATTTAATTGGAAGGGGAATTTTTTTCTTATTGTTTTTAATTATTAACGGAAGACAGCCTTTATTATGCTCAACCGTAAGATTCATTAATTCTAATGGTTCTATTATTCTTTTCATTGGACGAGATGATAAAGATTTATCACCAGTTAAAATAATTTTAATTCCTCTTGATGACAAAAGACCAGTTAACAAACGTACACCAGTTCCTGAGTTCCCCAGATATAAACTATCTGAAGGTTNTTCAAAAACACCTCCGTTACCATAGANTTCATAATACTTTTTTTTTTTGATAATTTTTATGCCTAACTTTTTAAGTGACTTCATTGTATTTTTTACATCCTCAGATTCTAATAGATCGAATATTTTTGAATTTCCTAGACAAAGAGAAGAAATTATTAAAGCACGTATAGAAATTGATTTGTCAGTTGGAACATAAATTATTCCATTGAGGGATTTACTTTTTGAAGATTTAAGAGTAAAAGGATTTTTCATTATAGTTTTTTTATATATAATTGATTTATTCTACTAAAGGAATTTTAAAATGGAAGATTTTGAAAAAGGTGCTAAGAGAAAATGTACAAGTTGTAGCACTTTGTTCTTTGATTTTGGGAAATTTCCAATTATTTGTCCAAGTTGCGGTGCAACTGTAAGTTCATTATTAACAAATGTGTCTAAAAGAGGGAGACCACCAAAAGTTGTTAAGGAAGATGAAACAGTACTAGCAGATAATGTAAAATCAGATGAAATAGCAGTAGAAGAAGAAATTAATTCAAATGTTGATGATACCGCAGATATTCATAATGAGGATGAGGATTCAGTAGAAGAGATTGTTGAAATTAAAAGAGACGAAGAATCGTAAAATTCAAAATCTAAACCTACTTTGAAAGTTTCCAAAGTGATGAATTTTCATCATCAATGATTAAATATATATCTCCATTGATATCAATCTCAAAATCCCTAATACGTCCAACTTGTTTATCCAGGATAATTTCTTGATGAGTAACTTTATTTTCTTTTAAAATTAATCTTAAAAGTAAACCGGCTTTTGATGCACTAACAATTAAATTATCATTCCATTCTGAAAAAGTTTCTCCAGAGTAAAAATTAATTTGTCCAACCCCAATTGATGGAACCCAAGAAATTATTGGAAGGTGATATTTTTTCTTAAAANGTTTTGTTCCAATTTTCCCTCCGTAATATTCAGTCCCCCCCCATGCAACGTCCTTCCAGCCATAATTACCTCCTTTTTTAAGAATACCAATATTGTCTCCACCACGAGGACCGTGTTGAGAAAAAAAAATTTTATTTTTTTTTAAAGAAATTGCCATTCCTTGAGGATTTCTAACACCAATTTGAAAAATTTCGGGTAGCCATTCAGGTTTATTAGTTTTTGAAGGATTATCTATTGGTATTGATCCATCAATATTTATTCTAATTATACTTCCAGGATGTTTTGT
Source organism: Alphaproteobacteria bacterium (assembly GCA_002712255.1). Lineage (GTDB taxonomy): Bacteria > Pseudomonadota > Alphaproteobacteria > Methylaequorales > Methylaequoraceae > MED-G10. The sequence continues at coordinate 16,402 of PATB01000007.1, read as the reverse complement.
TGGGTCTTGNGCTATCATACCCATTCCTCTTTCACCAAAACTTGCATACAAATGATTTTTATCTATAACTATTCTTGAGCCCCAATGAATATTTCTAGTTAAAACTGGTTTACCCGTCAGCAGTATTTCAAAATTTTTTATCTCATCTTTGATTAATTTACCTCTCGCTATTGCTGTACTAGAATACTTTTTGTTATTAATTTCTTCAAATACACGGCTATAAGAAAAATATAAGTATCCGTCGTTATATAAAACATCAAGTAAACCTCCCTGATCACTTCCGTTAAAGGGAATACTTTTAATTTGATGTTTTATTTTCTTCATTTCTTTAGTAGTTGTATTTATTTTTAGAAGTCCCCCATTTTTTTCTGTAATTATTAAATTTTCTTTGTCAATAAAGGTCATACCCCAGGGATAATTTAACCCTTTGATTAACTCATATAACTGAAAATTAGTTTGTGTTTTAGAATATTTTTTAAAATTGTGAACTTCTACTTCTGCTTGAGAAATATTATGGATAAAAAAAGCNAGTATAAAAAAATTTAAAAACCAGTTCATCTTCAAATGTTTATCCTTTACGATTAAAATAAACAACTTTTTAGTTTAAGGTTAATTTAATATAGTTAAATTTGAAAAAATGTTTAGTATTTTTAAAAATGTTTAGTGTTATAAAAAAAAAAAGCGGGGCTGTAGCTCAGTTGGGAGAGCGTCTGGATGGCATTCAGAAGGTCGTCGGTTCGATCCCGTCCAGCTCCACCATAACTAAAATATACTGGTTGATTATATTTCTATCTTTATTAATTGGTAAAGATATTTTAGCAAAAACTATTGAACCTCATAAGCTATTAATACCTGGAGAAACCTTCCGTAATGAAAACCAAAAAGAAAATGAGATCGATAATTATAATGGATCAGGTGTTTCATACGAAGGTTGGAGGCAAAGAAAATGTTATAAAAAAGCATTTGTAATCTTTCAAAACTCAAAATTATGTACTCATGATCCCCATCTGTGTGCACAAGATTATGCCGTTGACGAAATACATTTTTTTCAAAGATACAAAAAACTTCTTAATAAAATTTCGGATGTATGTGCCAAAGGATATCCTCTAGATTATCAAGATCGTAAAGTAATAAAGGGAAATTCAATTAAAGAAGTTGAGGAATTCATAGTCTATTTAAAAAAAAAAAAAAAAGTTGATTATAATAATCCTCCAACAAATAAGTTTGTGAATGTGACAAATAGTCAAAAAGAAAAAACTAAAAAAAGACCAGTACAAACTGGAGCACATGGCGCGATACCAGCACCAAAAGATTCAGATATTGGGCAAAAGGTAACAAAATTAAATGCAGTTCCCGTTGAACCTGTAGCTGTGAAGAATATAGAAAATTCAAAACAAAACGAAAATAAAAAATCACAAGTAAATGAAGAGGAGTTAAAACTTTTAAAAAAACAGGTGGAAAATCTAAAAAAAGCAGAGAGAAAAAAACAACAAGAAATTGAAAAGTTAAGAAAAGCTGAAAAAAAAAGACTTAAAGAGTTAGAAGATGCGAGGCAAGCTGAAAAAAAAAGACTAAAAGAATTAGAAGCTGCAAAGAAAGCTGAAAAAAAAAGACAAAAAGAATTAGAAGCCGCAAGAATGGCCGATGAAAAAAGACAAAAAGAACTTAGAAATATAACAACTAAAGTTGAAACTAAAGATATGGAATTAGAAAAAACAAGAAAGGCTGATGAAGAAAAAAGAAGGCAATTAGAATTAGCTAAAAAACAACTTAACTATGTAAAAAAAGAACTTGAATCAATACAAACTGAAGAAGCTGATAATTTAAAAAAAGAACTAGATGAAATGACTAGAGGTGATGATATAGAATGTGTTGGGAAGGTTGAATTTCAGATGGAATGTGTGGAAAAAAATGATCAGGGTGAGCGATATTATTACGAATTAAAAAAAATAGGAAATTTTATTTGTAGCAAATTAAAAATTACAGAAAATAATTATTCTGATAATTCATACAGAAAAATTTATGGGGAGATAGTAGAGTCAGATGCAAGAAAAGGTAGATTTATTGTTAGTGAATATGGAAGCACAGGAGAAAACAAAGAAAATATAATTTATGATTTTAATCAAAAACAAAAATTTATGGATATAGATGATCCTTTTAGCTTTGAAAAGTGTAAATAGTTTAGATTTAAAAAAATTATTGTGTAATAATTAGCCTATGGGTGCTTGGTTAGATAAGTTTGAGCAACTAATTTTAAATTACTCAAGAAGAATNATTACAGTCCTTTTTATTATTTCTGCTATTGTAGTTATTNTAAGCCTAGTTTTGTCAGCTTTAAGATATTACGATAGGCCTAGTATAAGTATAGAAGATAGCTTTACTGTTCCAAAGTTTAAAAAACCTGTAAGTAAAACACCTGCTAACAATACTAATTACGAAAAAAACAAAGAAACTCAAGAACCAAAAACACAGGAAAATAAAATTGAAGAAGCACACCCAATGCCAAAATACAAGTCTCAAATTTCTCAGATTACAGAATATATTTATCCATTATATGTTGCCTTTTACAAGTGGGATACATCTTCTNTGGCGAACTTTGACGGAAAAATTCAAATAACTAATGTAATTGCTAACAACCTTAAACCATTTGATAAACGATTATATGATCGACAAATGGATGATGTTGTTGATGGGTTAGTTGAGTACATAAAAAATTTTAGTAACTATTACATGAGGCAATTTAATATTAATTCAAATATTGATGAAATTAGGCCAAGAAATAATGAAGACTTTGAAAGAATTTTAAGAAACCCNTACANAAATTATCTTGATGAAGTTAGNANCTAATTNNANAAAGTTACAAGATGATGTTAAGGATGAGGTGGATGAGGTTTCAGAAAACCGTGATTCGGCGAAGTCTATAATTTTAGTTACAGGAATCGCTACATCTGTAATGGTAACATTAATTCTTCTATTGCTAATTTTTAAAGCCGAAAATTCTATACGCAGGCATGCAAACTCTTCCGAAAGAAAGTCTATAAATAAGGAAAATTAAAAGAAGTAATGAATCTTTTTTTTAAAATAATAATACTCACTATTTTTTTGTTCCTTCAAGAGGCTGGATTTGCAGACACTTCATTGAAACTTTTGATACCAAATGAAAGTTATAAGAATGAAGACCAAAAACAAAATGAAATTATAAACTTTGGACAATCTGGTTTGACAGCAAAAGAATGGAGAATAAAAAAATGTTATAGAAATGTTACTTTTAATATTTTTTGGAAATCAGGTTTATGTCCCACTGACCCGCATATGTGTATTCATAGCTATACAGTTGAAGAACTTCATTTTTTTAAAAAATACTATGATTATCTTCTACAAATCTCTGAACTTTGTGCAGATGGATATGTCCTAAAAAAAACTGATCGAGATTTTTTTAAAAAATCAACTCAAGGAGAGGTTGATAGGTTTATCGAAAAAGTAAGAAAAAATAGAAAAAAAAAAATAGATTATAGCAGACCTTTGCAAGATCAATTTGCTAATAAAAATAATATAGAACCAACACAATCAACAAAGGTGAATAACAAGAATAACTTTAAACAAAACCAAACAAATGAGCAAAAAAAAAATAAAGAGGAATTAGAACTTTTAAAAAAACAAGTTAAGGATTTAAAAGAGGTAGAGAAGAAAAAACAAAAAGAAATTGAAAAATTAAGAATATCGGAAAAAAAAAAAACTTAAAGAACTTGAGTTAGCAAGGAAAGCTGAAAAAAAAAGACTTAAGGAGATTNAGGATGCAAAAAAAATTGAGGAAGAAAGAGAAAGAGAGTTGATTCTGCAAAAGAAATTATTGGCTGAAGAAGAAAAAAAAATTCAACAACAAAAAAAACTAATGGAGACTGAAAAAAATATTGAAGAAATAAAGAAAATGATTGATTCAGATAATAGATCCAAAAAGTCTAATCTAGTTCAAAATCATGATGTAAAAAAAAATATTGCTGTAAAAAATGAAGAAAATTCTCCAATTAAAAAAACAACCAGTAAACCCAACCCACCCAAATCGTCTGGCGGATTAGGAAATCCTTTTTCATCTGGTCTATCTTTTCTTCCTGGTGGATTTGGAGGGGCAGGGGGAGGTCTAAATATAGATGCTTTATTAGGTCAACAATCGCAAGTGGTAAAAACAATGACCAATGCATTGTTAAATTTAACTGAGGCTCAAGCTAAATTTCTTGAAGCTTTAGGTGAAAAAGACGCTGCTATTGCAGCAAGAATGTATGTTGGAGCCTTAAAAAAGGGTGAAGCAATTGGGAAAGATGATCTTGAAAAAGCCTTAAATAGAACAAAAGAGTCACANGCTGTAATTGAAAAAAAAATGCTAGAAGTGAATATTCTTGATGCAAAAGCCAAAATTACATTTTCCAAAGGACTTCCTCCNTATGGTAAAGGAGTAGCAGGTTTGGTAAGCACTGGTTTTCAAGCACAACAGATTGTAAGTTCGATTGGAAGTAATCCCAACCCTCTTATAATTACAAAAATTGGAAGTTTATTTTTTATTGCAAAAAATACACCTTCTGCTATTTCTCTTTTTTCAAGCTCAACCGGAACAATGATGGATTTTGCTAATAAAAATGAAATAGATACTAAACCGATAGAGGAAGCAAGAGATGCAATGGGTGATTGAACTAAAAATAAAGTTGCAAAATTTTTAAATAAAAGTTGTTGAAATAAGTAAAAACTTATAATATTTACTTTATAGACGCTTGTAGTAAGGTCTAAAAAATCTATCGCTCAACTTTAGAGGATTTATGAGTAGAATGTCAGTATTTAATAGTCCGTTTCTTTTAGGCTTTGAACAGTTCGAGAGGACAATAGACAGAATATCAAAACTGTCTAGTGATTCTTATCCACCCTATAATATAGAACAATTATCTTCCAATCTACTTAGAATAACAATCGCGGTTGCTGGGTTCGAAAAGAAAGATTTAGAAATCAGTTTAGAAGGTAATCAACTTCAAATCAAAGGATTTAGACCTGATGACGATACTGAAAAAATTTTCATACATAGAGGAATAGCAACAAGACAATTTCAGAGAAACTTTATTTTAGCTGAAGGTATTGAAGTTGATGAGGCCTCTATGGAAAACGGATTACTTTTTGTTGATCTTTCACAACCAATCAACAATGAAGAGTCTAAAAAGATTGAAATTAAAGATAATAAAAATAAAATTAAAGATAAATTAATAAGTTTGGAAAATGGCAGATCAAATAGACAAAAATAGTGATGGTGAGATATTTCTCTCAGATAATGAAAATCTAAGTTATGCCTTTGTCAAAAAGGAGATTCACGAAGATAATAACTTCTCAACCGACGTTTTTTCAGTTTATGGATCAGATGGCACGCTTTTAGCTGCATTTGATAGCAAGGAATCTGCTATTGCTGCAATCATGCAATCAGGTCTAAGATATATTAGTTTACATTAAGCTAATTCAAACATTTTATAAATATCTTCAGCAGAATTAAGCTTTCTAAGCTCTTCTATACAACCTTTTTTTTTTAGAAATCTTGAAATTGATGACAATATAAGTAAGTGCTCAGATTGGGATGTTTCTGGAGTAATAATTGAAAAAATAATATCAACAAATTTTTTATCTGATGCAGAAAAATCTATTTTTGACTTCAATTTAATAAACAGAACTTGAGTTTTTTTCAAACCTACAACTTTTGTATGAGGAATTGCTACACCATTTCCTATTGCAGTTGTGCCAAGNCTTTCCCTTTCATTNAGTTTTTCAGTTATTTTGCCTGATAACTGNGGATTTTTTTTTTCAAAAAAATTAGCAACAGTTTTAAAGACATTTTTCTTACTATCAACATCAACGTCTACAAATATTGAGTTTAGAGAGATAAATTCGTGTAACTTCATTTTTTATTTCTTTGGATCAAGCCAACCAATATTTCCATCCGTCCTTTTAAACAATAGGTTTAATCTTTTTGTTTGGATGTTTTTAAAAAAGATTGCATTCTGATCATTTAATTTCATAAGCATCAATGCCTCACCTACCGAAATAGTTTTGATAAGTTCATCTGATTCAGCAATAATTATTGGTTCATTTGTAATCTCACTACTTTTGATTTTTTCTGGATCTTTGATTATATATTCATTTGCTTCAATATACTTTAGAGATTTAAAATTACTTGACCTATGATCAGTTAATTTTCTGTGGTATCTTCGTATTCTTTTTTTTATTTTTTCATTTGCTAGATTAAATGATCCATATGGATCATTACTTAGTGCATTTGATTTTACAAATATTGAGCCTTCTAAATGAATGCTAATTTCACATTTGAAATTGAATGTATCTTTTGAAAAAAGAACACTTGAGTTGATAAAAGTTTTAAAATATTTTTTGAGAGTAGCTTTTAAAATATCTTTTACGTAAATGGATAGAGATTTACCAACCTTNGTTTGTTTTCCAGCAACTGTTATGGCATTAAGGGAGGTCAAAAATTTTGTCCTAGGTAAAATGTTTTTACAGTTTTATTATTGACAATTTCACTTGGCTTACCCTCAAATAAAACTCTTCCCTCAAAAATAATATATGCTCTATCAACAATTTCTAATGTACTTTTAACATTGTGATCAGTNATTAAGACACCGATATTTTTGCTTTTTAAATTTTGAATTAAGTTTTTTACGTCTTGTATTGCGATAGGATCTATTCCTGCTAAAGGTTCATCAAGTAAAATAAAGTTTNGGGTTGAAGCCATACACCTAGCAATCTCTAGCCTCCTTCTTTCGCCACCTGATAAAGATAAAGATGGAGATTGTCTAATATGCTCGATGCCAAAATCAGAGAGGAGTTTATTAAGTAAATTTTCTTTTTCTAAATTCGTTTTTTTAGATTTTTGAAGAATAGCTAAAATATTTTCTTCAACGTTCATGCCCCTAAAAATTGAACTTTCTTGAGGTAAATAACCTAGTCCCATTTTTGATCTTCTGTACATAGGTAAGTCGGAGATTTCATTTTTGTCTAATAATATTGAACCTACATCCCTTTTTATCAAACCCATTACTATGTAAAATAAAGTTGTCTTACCAGCTCCGTTAGGTCCTAGTAAAGCAACAGATTCGCCTCTATTTAGATTCAATGAAACATTATCCAAAATTCTTTTTTTATTATATGACTTTGTAATATTTTTAATTTCTAAACCTTTGTTATGGACTGCAACAAAAGGGATATCAATCTGGCTCATTTTTCCTCGAATTTCTGTTTTTTATTAATCAATGCTCTAACCCTATTTTCATTTAGATTCTCCAAAGTCGGTGCTGGTAATAGCTTGCTAATCCCTTTGTTAAGATCAACTTCCGCGTAATCTCCAGTCAAAAAACTTTGTCCTTTTTGTAATTTTACATTTCCAAATAGTTTACAAATTCCAGTAACTTTATTATAAAGTGCTTTGTCACTAAATGCTACTTCATTATTGGTAATAATTGATACATTATCAAAACCAAAAATTTTTTTTACATCAATTTTTTCCTCATTTTCATTTAAATACCAAACCAATTTTTCTGCCCTAATCTTAAATTCATCTCCTTTTTTTGCTCTCGCTTTACCAGTAGCAATAGCGACGCCTTTTGTTCTCCAATACTCCATTTTTTTGTTAGACTCTAATTTATTATTTTCTGATGTTAGTAAAAGATTTTTACCAAAAATCGAAAAGTAGTCTTTTTTTAAATTGTATTCTGCCAATCTACCACCAACTATTTTTAAGTTTTCATCAGTTACCACAACTTTTTTATGTGCTTTTACTAGTTTAATATCCATACCTGAATTATCTTTTTCTTCGTAGAAGGCTTCAATTCTATCTGAATTCAGAGACATTTTACCACTCTTGGCGATTGCATTTCCAATGGCTAAATATTTGTTATCATTTTTATGCCATTCAATTCCTTGTTCAGCATAAATTTCTATAGGTTCACCATCTTGTTTTTGATTGATGATTTGTTGAGAGTAAATTAAGCCTGGGAATAAAAAAAATATGATTAAAATTTTTAACATTAATTTATTTTTGGTTGAGAATTAACTTTGATTTTCCTGTAAAAATTATCTTATTTTTTTTATTTAAAATTTTAAATCCTTCTGCAGTTATGAATGAACCATCTTTTTTTCCTGTAACACTCACATTACTAAAAAGTAGTTCTTTCTTAAAGTCAAAAAAAGCTTCTGATGTTATAAATTCAAGTGAACTCATATTTGTTAGATTAACATTACCCTCAACTTTTAATATCTGACTCTTACTGTTATATACCCCATAGTTTCCTTTCATAAAAAACTTTTCAGTTTCAGTTTCTATTTCACCTTTTGGATTCTCTAAATTAAATTCATCTTGATTATCATTAAATCTAGTGGCTTTAAGAGCGGATATTTTGAATGGTTTTTTTTTCTTATCAAGTCCCATAAATAACGGATTTGACAATATTTGACTTGCTGATGAAAATTTTTCACTATCAAAACTTACAACATCGTCGGTTTTTTCTTTTGTTGGGATAGTTTTTAAAGCAAGAAATACAAAAATAACAATAGAGATTGAAATAAAAAAATATTTTATGAACTTAATAACTATAGAATATTGCATAGATATTACAGTATATCGTGTAAATGTATAATTCCTAATGGCTTCATATTTTTTGTAATAAAGTAATTAGTTATTGATTGCTTATTCATTAATTTAAGTGCATCAGTTAATGAAGTTTCGGTGCTAAGTGTTTTGGGATTTACAGTCATTATTTCGGAAACCTTTTTTTTTAATAAATTTGAAGACATATGTCTCCTAAGATCTCCGTCAGTTACAATACCTTTTAAAATACCTTTGTTTGATACAACACCTACGCAGCCTTCTCCTTTAGAGGTCATTTCTAATATTGCTTCACTTACTTTTTGATTTAAATAAACTAATGGAATCATTTCTTTCTTTTTCATTACATCTTTTACTTTCAAAAGCATCTTTCCTAATTTTCCACCAGGGTGAAGTTCCAAGAAATCTTTGGATGTAAAATTTCTTTTTTTTAATAGAGTGAGTGCTAATGCATCTCCTAAAACTAAAGTACAAGTAGTTGAACTTGTAGGAGCTAACTCCAGTGGACAAGCTTCAACTCCTTTAGGAATTTCCAAAACTAATTCAGATTTTTTTGCTAATGTACTTTCTTTTTCACTTGTAATGGAAATTATTGGTACACATAATTTTTTACAATGCAAAATAATGTTTGATAGTTCTAGAGCTTCTCCAGAATTTGAAATTAAAATTACTGAGTCTTTTTTTGTGATCATCCCTAGGTCACCATGATTTGCTTCTGATGGATGAATAAAAAAAGATGGAGATCCGATAGATGAAAATGTTGAAGAAATTTTTGAAGCTATATGACCACTTTTACCAATCCCTGAAACAATTATTTTTCCTTTTGTTTTGTAAAGTAATTCCACAGCATTGTGAAAACTTTTAGACAATTTTTTTTTTAAAAGCTTTAAGCTTTTTATTTCAATATCTATTACGTCTATACCTGTCTTTAAATTCATTTTTTTTATTAATGCGAAAAAATATCACTATCCATCCAACCTGATAGGTCTAAATCAACTCTAGTTTGTAAAAAAGAAAATAGTTTTTCTGATAATTCTAAACGATTTTCTCTTCCAAGCATTTCATGTAATTTTTTTTTTAATTCAAACAAAAAAATGACATCATGGGATGCATATTTGATCTGATTTTTTGATAATTGTGAAGCTGACCAGTCACTTGATTGCTGAGATTTATTCAAATCAATCTCCAACATTTCCTTGCATAGATCTTTTAGTCCATGCCTATCAGTATATGTCCTTACCAACTTTGAAGCTATTTTGGTGCAAAATATATTTTCGCAGTTTACTTTTAAAAATTTTCTAATGACGGCTAAATCAAATCTCGCGTAATGAAAAATTTTCTTTATTTTTTTATCTTTTAAAATAGAGATTAGGTTTTTGTATCTACTTTCTTTTTCAAGTTCTGATTTCTCAAATTGTACCAAATGGCACTCATTTTTTGAAACTCCTATTTGAATAAGGCACAATCTATCTCTTGATAGATTCAATCCTGTTGTTTCCGTATCAACACCAATTTCGCCATTATGATCTAATAGATTAGGAAGATCTTGGTTATGTAAAAAAACAGAAGTTTCTGCAAATTTAAAAGTTTTCATTTCTTGAACAATATTAACTATGATATTACTTAATATTTAAGTTACAACAAAATTACAAAAAAAATGAAAACAAAATTAAGCGGAAAAAAGGTTGTGATTTTTGGCGGTGCGGGATTCATTGGCTCTCATTTAGTTAAACATTTATGTAAAGAATCGTGTCAAATTAATATAGTTTCTAGGGATCAAAAAGCTGAACTACCTATTTTTTTTGCAAATGATCCTGGACAAGTTAAGTTAAAAACAATCAGTAATTTTAATCAAAAAGATATTGACGCTCAAATTGAAGGTAGTGATATAGTATTTAATTTAATTGGTATTTTAGCCGAATCAAAAAATTCTAGATTCAGATTTGTTCATACTAAAATACCAGAAATGATAGCAACTAGTTCAAAAAATAATAAAGTTGGAAATTTAGTTCATGTTTCCGCCTTAAATGTTGAAAAAATACGATCTTCTAAATATGCTAATTCTAAATATAAAGGAGAAGTAAAAGTAAGAGAGATTTTTCCTAATTCATTAATTATAAGACCTGGTGTAGTGTTTGGAAAAGGAGATAATTTTACAAATTTTTTTTCATTTCTTTCTAAATTTAGCCCTATACTTCCCCTTATAGGAACACCTAAATTAAAATTTTCTGATGGACCTTTAAATATTCTTGATTTTACAAAAAAAGTAAAATTTCAACCACTTTATGTAGGCGACTTAGTTAAATTCTTGATTGAAAAACATCACGAGAAAAATAGGACCTACGAATTAGTTGGCCCAGTCGTTAAAAACTTTGCTGAAATTTTTGATGTTATTTTAAAACACCAAGGTAAGAAAAGATTGTATCTCCCACTACCATTTTTTGTTGCAAAGATAATTGCCTTTTTTTTAGAACTTTTTCCTGGACCGTTGTTAACACGTGATCAAATAAATCTTCTGCATTATGATAGTGTTTCAGCAAAAGGGTTGGCAAATCTTAAAAAGGTTATAAAAAACCCAGCATCTATGGAAACAATTGTAAAAAGTTATCTTTAGGTGTTGAAGAAAAAGATAATTAAAGCACTACCAAAGAAAATTCTATAAATTATAAAGATAAAAAGGGAAGATTTTCTTACCCATGTAATAAGGAAATGAATAAAAATTATTGAAAATAAAAAACTTAAGAAAAAAACGATTATAACGCTTAAATTTAGAAAATCATCGATGAATAAATTGTTATTTCCATTGCTAAATATAAAAACTGTTGCACCAAGTATTACAGGGATACTTAAAAGATTGGAATATCTCACTGTAAAATTTCTATTAAAACCCAACGAACGTAGGGCTATCATTATAGCCCCTGATCTGCTTACACCTGGTATTAAAGCTAAACATTGAAGAAACCCTGTGTATAATGCAAGTTTAGAATTTATAGCTTCTTGATTTCTTACCAATAAACAGTACTTATCTAAAATAAATAAAATTATCGCAAATAAAACACTTGTTATTCCAATTATTAAAATTAGATTATCATCATCATAGTTGAAATATTTCCCAAAAATATAACCAAAAATAACTATTGGAATTGTTGATACAACAAGATTAAAAAGTAAGCTTAAATTTTTATCTAAGTCAGGACGATAAAAAACCCTAAGCCCTTTGAACATCCGAAATAGCAATCTATTGTAATATAAAACCACAGCAAACAATGAACCTAGGTGTGATATAACGTTTAGTTCTAAGATAGACAATTCAGAAAATTCATCTAAATAAAAAAAATGGTTGTAAACTATTAAATGACCTTGCGAACTTATTGGCAAAAATTCACTGAACCCTTGAATTAAACAAAAGATAATTAAAAATAACATTCTCTTTAATTTTAATTTAGTTACATCATAACATTTTGTGTAAATTAATTCTAATATTGATATGAAAAACATTTATTGGATATTTTTATAAAATAAAAAATATATTTATAAAATAATAATAGATGCGTATAATTCATTATATGAATATAAAAAATTTTGACCTTAATCTCCTTGTTGTATTCAAAACACTTTACGAAGAGCGAAATGTTACAAAAGCTAGCAAAAAGGTTGGTATTACTCAACCTGCAATGAGTAACGCCCTTAACAGACTTAGGTATTTAGTTAAAGATGAACTTTTTATTAGGGGGCCAAAGGGAATGAGGCCTACTCCTAGAGCAAATGAATTATCATCACCAATACAAAAAGCACTTAGTGATTTAGAATTATCATTATCATCAATAAACTTTAATCCCAGAACAACAAAAAAACTCTACAAAATTTGTATTTCTGATGATGTTGCACCACTTATTTTACCAAATCTAATAAATTTTTTGGAGAAACAATCTCCCAATTCTTCATTGAGAATAAGATCAGAACAAGGTTCAGAAGCATTAAAGTTGTTAGACAGTAACGAAATTGACTTTGCCATTGGAAGATTTGAAATGGTATCTAGCCGCTTTGGGTCCATAGAACTTTATACAGAGAAATATGTTTGTATGATGAATTCTAATCATGAACTTGCAAAAGAGGAAAAATTATCAATTGAACAATATTTATCTTGTAAACATTTGCGTGTTGCTCCAGCTGGGACACCTGTTGCTCCAATTGATAGAAGTTTAAGTCAATTAAATCTTGAAAGAGAAATTCTCGCAAGAATTGACCTCATAACGATGGCACCACTAATTCTAAAAAATTCAGACTTAATTTTAACTCTTCCGTCAAAAACAGCTCAAAGAATAGCAAAAAATTATAACTTTTCTATCTCTGAACTTCCCTTAGAATTAGAGAAAAGGCAGACTAAACTTTTATGGCACAAAGAATTAACTAATCATCCTGCATATGACTGGATAAAAAAACAGATTAGAACAGATTAAAATGAAAATAATTTTTTTTGGGGCTGGTTATTGTGCAAACTACATCATTCCTTTACTGCCCAAAAATGCCGAAATAATTTGCACACATAAAGAAGAAGTTAAACCTCAGAAATATGACAAAAAATTTAAAGTTAAAAGGATAAGTCTGAAAGACTTTTTTAAAAGAAAAGATTATTTTTTTAGAAACTCTAACTTTGCTCTTAACTCTATTCCGCCAATGAAAGATGGAGATATAATTTTAAAAAATTTATCTGAAACAATCATTAAATTTAAAAAAAATATAAAATGGTACGGTTATTTTTCATCAACAAGCGTTTATGGAAACCATTCTGGGAGATGGGTTGACGAAAATACAAGTCTAAATCCAAAGAATTTAAGAGGAAAATTAAGAAAAAAATCAGAAATTCAACATTTAAAACTTCATAAACTTTACAATATACCTGTACATATTTTTAGATTGCCGGGTATTTATGGTCCAGGCAGATCAATTTTTGAAAGATTAAAACTAGATAAAAAAATTCAAATTATAAAAAAGGGACATTTTTTTTCTAGAATACACGTTGATGATATAGCAGATGCTATAAATAAAAGTATGAAAAAAATTACTCCTGGAGAAATTTTTAACATATGTGATGACATGCCATCCCAGTCTGATGAAATAGTAAAATATGCTGCAAAATTGATGAATATAAAAAATATTGAATCAATTAATTTTAATGATTCAAGATTAAACGAAAAAACTAGGAGTTTTTATTTAGATAATAAAAGAGTAAGTAACAAAAAAATAAAAAAAATATTGGATTGGACACCGAAATTTAGAACCTATAAATTAGGTTTGGATAATTTATTTAATTTACTATCAAATGAAAACAGTTCTACAAATTCTTCCTTCATTAAGAAAAATTAACGGAGGTGTTGAAAGAGGGGCTCTGGATGTTGCCAAAGAGTTAGCTGAGAGAAATTTTAAATCAGTTATTATTTCCTCAGGTGGAGATATGGCAGAAAAGTATAAATACAAAGGAGTTGATCACCATACGTTGCAAATTGAAAAAAAGGGATTAATGAATTATCTTTCATCAAGAGCAAAGTTTGAAAAAATTTTAAGTGAGATAAAACCAGATGTTGTTCATATTAGAAGTCGATGGCCAGCTTTTTGTTTTTCTGGAATCATTAAAAAAAAAAGAATACCTTTAGTAACAACCTACCATGGAACCTATAGTGGTAATAATTTTTTTTTAAAGAAAAAATATAATGAAGTAATGACATCAGGGGATGTTACAATTTCTATTTCAAAATTTATTGATGATCACATAAGGTATTTTTTTCCTAATCAAAAAAGTATCATTAAACAAATTAATAGAGGAATAGATTATAAGTATTTTGATGCAAACTCTGTAAGCGAAATTAGGAAAGAAAAGTTCTTATCAACTTTAAATGTCTCAGAGAGAACTCACATAATTTTGTTGCCTGCAAGAATTACAGGTTGGAAAGGACATAATGTTGCTATTGATGCAGTAAAAATTTTATGTGAGAAGGACCCTAAATTAAATTTTGTTTTAGTTATGGTTGGTTCTGAGAATAATAAAGAAAAATTTACTAAAAGATTAAAAAAAAAAATTTCAAAGTTAAATATAGTTGATAGGGTAATTTTTTGTGGAAATATTACTGATATGCCTGCAGTTTATTCTGTTGCTGACATAGTTTTATCAACGTCTGTTGAGCCAGAGGCTTTTGGAAGAGTTTCAGCAGAAGCCTCTGCTATGTCAAAGCCAATTATTGCAACCAACCATGGGGGGTCAAGAGAAATAATTGAAAATAATGTAACAGGATGGTTGATAGAACCAAAAAATCCTGAGGAATTAGCAAATAAGATAGTAGATGTATTAAACTTAGACCAAAAAAATAAAGACATAATTGGTCGAAATGCTCAAAGAAAAATTAAAGAGAAATTTAGTCTTAAACAAATGTTAAATCAAACCCTTCAGGTTTATGAGGAGCTAATTGAAAGAAAAAAAAATACTGATAATTAAATTTGGAGGGTTAGGCGATATAATACTTTCATTAAATGCTATGTACTCCATAAGAAACAAATTCCAAGGTTCTAAGCTTATTTTGTTAACAGAGAAACCTTATGATCAATTTTTAAAAAAATCTAAATGGTTTGATGATATTATTGTTATTAAAAGATCACTTTTTTATTTTTACGATAAAATACTCCTAAAAAAAAAAATGGATCTTTCATCAGTGCAAAAAGTTTTTGACTTACAAACATCTAGGAGATCATCTAGCTACTTAAAAATTTTTAGAAAAAAAGGTATCTACACCAATGGAATTGGAGAGTATGCAAAAGTTAAACATGATAATCCAAAACGAGACAACATGCATACCTATCTAAGACAAGAAGATCAGTTAAAATTATCTAATATAACCTTCAAGAAAAAAATTAACTTAGATTGGTTATATTCCAAAAATAAAAAAAAAAAAAATAAAATAGCATTAATTGTTCCGGGTGGTTCAAAAAAAAGACTTTATAAAAGAATACCAATTAAAATTTTCTCAAATATAATAGAATATTTAATAACTAACAAAATAAAACCTATTTTAATTGGTTCGAAAGATGATTTTTTTGTATGCAAAAAACTCTTTCAAAACTTTCCCTCTGCTGAAAACTTATGTAATAAAACAGATTTTTTTAAAATTGCTGAGTTGTCAAAACAATCAACTATATCGGTTGGAAATGATACTGGCCCAATGCATATAATCTCAAAGGGTGACAACCCGACCTTGGTTTTATTTACAAAATATTCGAATCATAATTTATGTGGGCAGCAAGGTAAAAAAGTTTCTATAATGAGATTTGAAAAAAATGATTTTGAATTTAGTAATCATGTTTTAGAAAGAATTAAAAAAGTAGCATTAATCTAATCATTATTGACATAGCAAATTTTATAATTTAATTACAATTATGCCTTTAATTACTTTTCCTGACGGAAGAAATAAAAATTTTAAAAGTGGAGTGACTGGAATTGATATTGCTGGAGATATTTCTCATTCATTAAAAAAAAAAGCAATTGCAATCACTGTAGACGGTATTCAAAGAGATATTTGTGATTGTATTGACCATGATTCATCAATTTCAATTATCACCATTAATAGTCCTGAGGGCCTAGAGATAATGAGGCATACTTTAGCTGCACAAGTTTTAGCTAAAGCAATAAAGAATCTTTATCCAAAATCAAAATTAGCTATAGGACCAACCATTGAAAACGGTTTTTACTATGATGTCCTTTTTGATAAACCT
>PATB01000006.1 GCA_002712255.1 Alphaproteobacteria bacterium | reverse complement strand
TACCAGAGCGTTGATTGAAAGACCAGATACAATTGTTGTGGCAAGTGTATCATGTATATACGGTATAGGTTCAGTGCAGTCATATTCCTCAATGACATTTAAAATAGAAAAAAATACTGTTTTTGATTTAGAAAAAATTAAAAAAAAACTCGTAGAACTTCAATACAAAAGAAATGATAACATTCATTCAAGAGGAACTTTTAGAAATAGAGGTGATATTTTAGAAATTTTTCCATCGCATTTAGAAGATAGATCTTGGAGAATCTCTTTCTTCGGAGATACTATTGAGTCAATTGACGAATTCGATCCATTTTTAGGGACAATTTCAAAAAATCTTAGTGAAATAACTATTTATGCTAACAGTCATTATGTTACTCCAAAACCATCTCTAACAAGAGCTATTGAAAAAATAAGAGAAGAATTGAAAGAAACAATAAATTATTTTGAAAAAAAAAAACTATATATTGAAGCCCAGAGAATTGAACAGAGGACAAACTTTGATCTAGAAATGATATCTGCTACTGGTAGTTGTTCAGGCATTGAAAATTATTCTAGACACTTATCCGGAAGAAAAGAAGGGGAGCCTCCTCCAACATTATTTGAATACTTACCAAAAGATACCGTTATCTTTATAGACGAATCTCATGTTACAATACCACAGATACGTGGAATGTTTAAAGGTGATAGGTCTAGAAAGGAAACTTTATCTTCTTATGGCTTCAGATTACCGTCTTGTAAAGATAATAGACCATTAATGTTTGAAGAATGGGAGAAATTTAAAGGACAAACCGTCTATCTTTCAGCTACACCTGGAGAATATGAGTTAAATAAGTCTAATGGAGTTTTTATTGAGCAAATTGTCAGACCAACTGGGCTTGTTGATCCAATATGTGAAGTAAGAAAAGCTTCAAATCAAATTGAAGATATTATGGAGGAATGCAGAAAAATTAAAAAAAAAAATCTAAGGGTTTTAATTACCACTTTAACAAAAAAAGATGCTGAAAAAATTACTGACTTTTTAAATGAAAATCAAATAAATTCAAGATATATGCACTCAGATATCGAAACATTGGAGAGAATTGAGTTGATCAAAGAACTTAGAATTGGAAATTTTGATGTTTTAGTTGGAATAAATCTTTTAAGAGAGGGATTAGATATTCCTGAGTGTGGATTAGTTGCAATTTTGGATGCTGATAAAGAAGGCTACTTAAGATCTCAAGTTTCATTAATACAAACAATTGGTAGGGCAGCTAGAAATATTAATGGACGTGCCATTCTTTATGCTGATTTTAAAACTAAATCAATTGAAAAAGCTTTAGAAGAAACAACCAGAAGAAGAATTAAACAAATAAACTTTAACAAAATAAATAGGATTGAGCCAAAGTCTACATCTAGAAAAATTGAAGAATTAATTGATAAAGGTGAGAATAAAAGAAAAAAAGTCATGGACATTGAAGGTACTAAAGAAAAAACTATTACCGAGCTAAAAAAAGAAATGTTAGAGTGTGCTGAAAATTTAAATTTTGAAGAAGCTGCAACAATCAGAGATAAAATAAAAATATTAGAGGAAAAAGAATTGGGAATTAATGAAAAGTTTTAAAAAAGTATTAGTCACTGGTGGAGCACAAAGAATTGGTAGTTCAATCACAAAACATTTAGCATTAAATGGATTTGATGTAGCAATTCAGTATAATACATCACACTCAGATGTTAATAAATTAAAAAAACTTTTAAAAAAAAATTCAATTGACTTAAAGGCATTCCAATTTGATTTTAAGAAGGCCAATAATTATGAAAATTTTTTTAAAAAAATGAAAAAAGAATTTGGAGGAATTGATATTTTGATTAACAACGCATCAGCATTTGAATTCGACAGTATTAAACAGACTTCTTATGAAATTTTTGACAAACATATTGATGTAAATTTAAAAGCTCCGTTTTTTTTATCAAAATGTTATGTTGAAAATTTTAAAAAGAAGGATGGTCTAATTATAAATATCATTGACCAAAGGGTCAAAAACATAACACCGTACTTCACATCTTATACTTTAAGTAAGTCGGCGCTTTATACTCTTACAAAAAGCTTATCTATTTTTCTTGCACCAGAAATTAGAGTTAATGGTATATCTCCTGGCCCTACATTGAAAAGTAAGAATCAAACAAAAAAACAATTTAGTGACCAAGTTTTGAGAACCCCATTACAAAAAAAGATTGGTTTAGACGAAATAAATGATGCTGTTGATTATCTTATAAGAAATAAATCAGTTACTGGGGAAATTTTAACCTTGGATTCTGGGCAAAGTTTAGGTTGGGCAAACTCAAAATCAAAGGTTTTTTCTACAGATTAAAAATTTCAAGTTGTCAACACAAAAAAAATAAAAAAATAAAAAAGCCACAAATCCGCACTTTTTTAAAATAAAAAAAAATTAACAAAAGAAAAATAAAAAAAGTCACTTAAAATCAATGGCTTATAAAATTGATTAATTTTTAATCATTTTGCTAAAAAGTCACAGAAATATTATGATTAAAAACAAAACTCTAAGTTTATTAACAGTATTATCCACAGAAATAGTGGATAGAATTTTTTGAACAATTTTTTATAATGAAAGCAAGAATTTACAATAAACTTTATGCATAAAGACACTAATTATAATTATAGTAAAGGTATTAACGAGCTTAAAAAAGCCTCAAAATCTTTTCCAAATGGATCTGGGGTGTACAAATTTATTGGTTCACATAATGAACCNCTATATGTTGGAAAAGCTAAAAATCTTAAAAGGAGAATTTCNTCATACNTAGATGAAAATCGACAAACNAGAAGAATNAAAACCCTAATAAGTCTTACCAATTCAATAAAATTTATTAAAACACCTAATGAGACTGATTCTTTAATTTTAGAAAATAACCTTATAAAACAACTTAAACCAAAATTTAACATTAGGTTAATGGATGATAAAAGCTTTCCATACATTACAATCGGTACTGGAAATCAATGGCCAAGAATAAGAAAATACAGAGGCAAACAAAATAAAAGTGATGTTTACTTCGGACCTTTTGCTAATGTCAATATCGTTGACCAAGTTTTACAACAATTAGAAAGAGCTTTTCTTTTAAGAAGTTGTTCTGACAATTTTTTTAATTCCAGAAAAAGACCTTGTATTTTATACCAAATTAAAAGGTGCAGTGCGCCTTGTACAAAACAAATAGATATAATTCAATATTCTAGATTAGTAGAGCAAGCAATTAATTTTTTAAAAGGAAAAAATAAATCTATTAAAGAGGATCTTGTTAGACAAATGCAAATTGAAAGCACTAAAGAAAATTTTGAAAAAGCTGCATCATTAAGAGATCGAATCAAAGCAATATCAAAAATATCTTTTGAAAAATATTCTGATCTTAACAGTAATGAAGATTTTGATATAATTTTCTATTATAAAAAATATCAACAAACATTTGCTCAAGTTTTCTTCTTTAGAGGTGGAAAAAATTTAGGAAACAGAGATTTTTTCTTATCTGATGGAGATATGGATAAAGTTGGCATAGTAATGTCTCAATTTTTAATTTTTTTTTATAAAAACAATAATCCTCCTAAAGAAATTTTAATAAATTTTAGTTTAGATCAAAAAAAAATAATCTCGTCAATTATTTCAAAGAAAGCTAACTACTCAGTAGAAATTAAAAATCCTAAGAGAGGTAAAAAACTAGAGCTTATTAAAATGGTTAAAGAAAATATTAAATCAAATTTATTTAACGGTAACATTAATGATCAAAATACTCTTAAACTCATCAAAAAAAAGTTAAATTTACTAAATTTTCCATATAAAATTGAGGTGTATGATAACAGTCATCTAAATGGTACAAATCCTGTTGGTTCAATGATAGTTTACCAAAATCTTAATTTTGCAAAAAATCATTACAAAAAATTTAACATCAAATATAAGTCTGGTAGGGTAAATGATGACTACTTTATGATGAAACAAGTGTTACAAAGAAGATTTGATTTTTCATCAGAGTGGAAAAAGGATCTTCCAAGTTTGATTATAATTGATGGTGGGAAAGGTCAATTAAACATTGCTTTAAAAGTTCTAAAAGAAAAAAAAATTCAAAATATTGATGTTATAAGCATTGCTAAAGGAAAAAATAGAAATAAAGATACTGAAAAAGTATACTTAAACAATAGAGAAATTAACTTTAAAGAAAACGATAAAGAACTTTTTCTTTTACAAAGGTTGAGAGATGAAGCTCACAGATTTGCTGTATCTAGCCAAAAAGTTAAAAGAAGCATGAGTTATAAATATTCGCTTTTTGATGATATTGATGGTATAGGAAAGAAATTAAAAATTAATTTGTTATCTTTTTTTGGTTCAATAGATAATATCAAATCTGCAAGTCTATCAGACCTTAAAAAAACACCTGGAATTGGAGAACAAATGGCAAAAAAAATCTACAGGGAATTCAATAAAATTGTTTAAACTTAATAACATACCAAATTTTTTAACTGTATTAAGAATTTTATTAATCCCAGGAATTATTGTTTGTATTGAATTAAATGAATCCAAATATAGTTGGATTGCACTTTCTTTTTATATATTTGCATGTTTTTCAGATTTTTTGGATGGATATATAGCACGTAAGTTTGACATTGAATCAAATTTTGGAAAATTTCTTGATCCTATAGCTGATAAAATTTTAGTTGTCGCATTGTTGATAATTTTACTTGATAACAACAAAATAACAGGGATTTTTGTATACCCAACACTAATTATTATNCTAAGAGAAGTGATCGTTTCAGGATTGAGAGATTTCTTTTTACATTCAAGTAAAAATTTAGCTGTTACAAATTTATCAAAATGGAAAACAGTTATCCAAATGACATCCCTAGGTTTTTTGATAGTAGAAGACAATTTTTCGACTAATTTTATTTTATATGTTGGAAATATTGGTTTAACTGTTGCTTCAATGGTTACAATTTATACTGGTTACATTTATTTTAAGAGAAATTTAAAGTTGTTTTAATGAAAAAAATTTTTGGAATTGTTGGATGGAGTGGAAGTGGAAAAACAGACCTGGTATGTAGACTAATAGAAACTTTTAAAAAAAAAAAGATATTAGTTGGCTCAATCAAACATACTCATCACAACTTTGAAATTGATAAAGAAGGTAAAGACAGTTTTAAGCATATTTCATCAGGTTCTGAGGAAGTAATATTATATAATGAAAAAAAGTACGCAATGATTAGTAATCATCTAAAACATAAAATAAGTTTCAGTGAAATATTAAAAAAATTTTCAAAAAATATTGATTTAGTTTTAGTAGAAGGATTGAAAAATCTCGAAATAAAGAAAATTGAAGTTTTTAGAACTAATTTAAATAAAGAACTATTATGCTTGAATGATAAGCATATTAAAGGAATAGTCTGCGATCAACCAAATGAAAAAATAGTTAAGACTGGTTTACCTTACTTTGAGTTTAATCAAACACAAAAAATATCATCTTTTATTTCTGATCAAATAAGTAAATGAAGATAAAAAAAAATAGACTTACATTAGTTAAAGACGCCAAAAAAAAAATGAAAGATAGCATTCGGTTGTTAAATAAGTCCGAAACCATAAATGTTGAAAAATCTGAAGACCGAGTCCTATCTAAAAATATTATTTCAAATTTCAACATACCAGAAGAAAATAATTCTGCTGTTGATGGATATGCTCTAAATTTCAAAAAAAATAATCAATTTTCGGTAATTGGAGAATCAAAACCAGGCAGTCCATTCACTAAAAGTTTAAAAACGGGTGAGGCCATAAAAATATTTACAGGATCAAATATTTTAAAAGAAAATAAAATTAATACTGTTGTTATGCTTGAAGATTGTAAAATCTTGAAAAATTCGATTGAAATAAGAAGTAAATTTAAAATTGGACAAAATATTAGAAAAAAAGGTGAGGATGTTCGTAAAAATAAAATCGTTTTCATGAAAGGTAGAAAAATTAGGTCAGTTGACTTGGCGCAATTATTATCTCTGGGTATAGAAAAAGTGAATGTTTATAAAAAATTAAAAGTAGGAATTTTCTCAACAGGTAGTGAAATAAATCAAAGTTTAAAGAGAAAAAAAAATTATATTTTCGATGCTAACAAACTTACTTTAATTTCAATGTTTAAAAAAATTGGATGTGAAGCTTTAGACCTTGGTTTAATTAAAGATGATTTTAACGAAACAAAAAATAAAATTACTAAAAATTCTTCAAAATGTGATTTATTAGTTTCAACTGGTGGAATATCGAGTAGTGAGACAGATATGATTGGCAAAATTCTATTACGCTTTGGAAAAATTAATTTTTGGAAATTAGCAATTAAACCTGGTAGACCTTTCGCTTTTGGAGAAATAAAGAGAACTCCCTTTATTGGTTTGCCTGGAAATCCCGTAGCTGCAATCGTTACTTTTTTAATGCTAGTCGTCGATTATGTAAAAATTCTCTCTGGTGATAAAAATTATAAAGTGAAGAAAAGTTTGATTCCTGCAAGTTTTTCAATGAAAAAAAAATTGGGAAGGCGTGAGTGGGTTAGAGGATGGGTTACAGAAAAAAATAATAAACAATTTCTAAAAAAATTTAGTACAACTGGCTCAGGAATTATTTCTTCAATTTCTCAGTCAGATGGGATAATTGATATAGACGAAAATGTTGATTATATTAAAAAAGGCGAGAAGTTAAACTTTATTAGATACGAGGATATATTAAAATGAAGATACTATATTTTGCTCAACTAAAAGAAAGTATAGGAAAAGATGAGGACATTATAGATTTTAGTTCAGAAATTAGTGTAAACCAACTCATTCAAGAACTTATTTTAAAAGGTGAAAAATATAGAAAAAGTTTTAAAGAAATAAAAAATATGAGATGTGCAGTCAATTGTGAATATATTACAAATTACGACAAATTACTAAAAAATAAAGATGAGATCGCTTTTTTTCCTCCAGTTACTGGGGGATAATGAATATCTTTTTTCAAAAAAAACAAATTATTTTTCACTTAGAACTTAAAAGGTTCTCATCTAAAAACAAATTTTCTGGGTCCATTGCTTCATTTTTAGGTAAGGTTCGACCACAAAGTAATAAAGAGAATGTTAGATATTTGGAAATTGAGTTTTATNAAAAAATGGCATATTTTCAAGCTAAAAAAAAACTAAAAAGTATATTAAAGAGTGTTGAAATTGATGATTTTCTAATACTTCATAGATATGGAAAATTATTTCCAGGTGAAAACATAATTTTAGTTTTAGTCGCTAGCAAACATAGAAAAGATGGCTTACTTTTTACAAAAAAATCAGTTGAATGGTTTAAAAAAGAAATTACTTTTTGGAAGAAAGAAAACTTTAAATCTCACTCATCATGGGTAAAATCCGAATATGAATAATCTTAATTCAATACCTCTTTATTAAACTCCTCAATAAGCATTTTTGTGATTGTTCTATCAGTGAATTTATAATCATCGATTGAATTGATCGGACTTATTTCAACTGCAGTACCAGTCAAAAAGGCTTCATTACAATTTGAAATAAATTCAATTTTTAGGTGGTCTTCTATAACTTTTATTTGATTTTTTTTTGCTATTTCGATAACAGTTTGCCTAGTTATACCGTTTAAAAAACAATCAGGCTTTGGTGTAAAGAGTTCCGTGTCTTTTACAAAAAAAATATTTGCTCCAGTTGCTTCAGCAATATAGCCTCTATAATCTAGCATTAAAGCATCATCAAATCCCTTTTTTTCAGCATTGTGTTTACTTAAAGAACAAATCATATAAAGCCCNGCAGCTTTACTATCAGTTGGAGCTGACTTGGGTGACGGTCGAACCCATTCAGAAACTGTCAAATTAATTCCTTTTAAAAGTTTTTCAGGTGAAAAATATGACGGCCATTCCCAACAAGCAATCGCTATATTAGTTGATGCTTTTTTTGCAGATATAGCCATCATTTCACTACCTCTCCATACAACAGGTCTTATATAACCGTTTTTAACATTTTGTTTTTTCACAATTTCTCTAACGTAAATACAAATTTCTTGAAAATCAAAAGGAATTTTTAAGTCAAGTATATCTGCTGATTTAAACAACCTTTTTATGTGTTCATTCAACTTAAAAATTTTTCCATCATAAATTCTTATTCCCTCAAAAACACAACTGCCATAATGTAGGCCATGGTTTAAGACATGAACTGTTGCTTCATTCCATTTTTCAAAGGATCCATTAATCCATATAAAACCATCTCTTTTATCAAAAGGTAACATTTGCATATTTTATCTCATAAGTTAAAATTTAAGTATTATATCACTTATAAATATAAATAAATACACTGATCTAAAAATTGAATAAATTTTATGGAAAAAAAATCACATATTTTGTGTATTGATGATGATGATAAAATAAGAGAGCTTTTAGAAATGTTTTTACAAAAGCATAACTTTATTGTTACATCCGCAAAAGATGCATTTGAAGGAGAAAAAATTTCAGAACTTTTTACCTTCGATCTAATTATTCTTGATATTATGATGCCAAAAAAAAGTGGGATTGAATTTCTTAGCAAATTTAGAAAGTCCAATTCAAATGTACCAATTATTATGCTTACAGCAAATAGTCAATTAGAACAAAAAACTAAATCCTATAAGTCTGGTTGCGATGACTATTTAATAAAACCATTCGAACCTATAGAATTAGTTTTACGTATTAATAAACTTTTAAACCCTAGGATAAGTAANTCAAAAAAATCTAACGAGTATTTTTTTGGAGAATTTAGATATAATTTACAAACCAAATCATTAAAAAAAAATGATAAAAATGTAGAATTAACAGGCGCAGAGCAATACCTACTTGAAATCTTGATTAATAATATTAATAAAGAGGTATCTCGAGAATTTATGATAAAAAAACTTAAATTAGAAGCAAACCTTCGATCCATTGATGTTTTAGTTAATAGATTGAGAAAAAAAATTACATCAAGTAGAAATACGTCTTTTTTAAAAACTATAAGAGGTAAAGGCTATATGTTAATAAGTGAATATGAATAAATTTTTAAAAAAATATTTACCAAAAAAAATTTTACCAAGATTATTACTTATTTTTTTGCTACCTTTGTTGATAACNCAATGTCTTCTAGTTTTCTTTTTCTATGATAGGCATTGGGAAAAAATAATCACTAGGTTTTCCAATATTGCTAGCAATCAAATTAATCTTATTAAAAATGAGTATAATGTAAACGGATTTGACAAAGCAAAAGAAATTGCAAATAGGCTAAATACAGAACTTTCAATAATTAAACAAAAAGAAATAGTTCAAGAAAAAAATAATTTTTTTAAAAAAAAAATTGAAATAAATATTAGAAATAGAGTGGGNGAAAATACCTTTTTAAGGTTTAATGAAAATNTTATAAAAGTNTATCATAAAAATANCAATGATTTTTTGCTAATTAAATTTCCCAAAAAATATCTATTAAGTGAAACACCAATAATTTTATTTTTATGGACAATATCGATTTCNCTAATACTCTCACTCATTGCTTTTCTTTTTTTAAGAATACAAATTAGAGCAATTCAAAGACTGGCTAAAACAGCTGAAGAATTTGGTGAGGGAAAGAAAATAAAAAAATTCAAACCAGAAGGAGCAATGGAAATACGTCAAGCTGGTNCAACATTCATGAAAATGAAAAGAAGAATTAATAACTATATTTCACAAAGNACTAGCTTCTTAACAGGAATTTCTCATGATCTTGGAACAATTTTAACCAGAATAAAACTGAGTTTAGAACTAATTAGTAACCAAAAAGAAACTATTCAAATAAAAAATGATATCAAAACCATGGAGATGTTTTTAAAAGAATATTTAGATTATTCTGAAAAAATAAAAATAAAAAAGATTTCAAAAATAAATATTTTAAAACTTCTTAACGAAGTTGTTCATTCNTCGAAACTATTAGAAAAAAAAACACAAATAAAATGTAATTCAAGAATTGATTTTAATACTAATAAAAATTATTTATACAGGATCATCTTTAATTTAGTTGAAAATGCCTCAAAATTTGGAAAAAATATTTCAATTACTGTAAAAAAAAAAGCTAAACTACTACAAATCAATATTGAGGATGATGGACCTGGAATACCTGAAAATGATAAAAGCAATATATTTAAGCCATTTTATAAAATTGACGATTCGAGAAACATGAATACAGAGGGATCAGGGCTAGGTTTAAGTATAGCTAACGAATTGGTAAAAACATTAAAAGGTGAAATAATATTGAGAGATTCAAAAAAAACTAAAGGTTCAATATTTTCCATAATTTTAACAGAGACTTAACTCTGATTTTTAGAAAGTTCTTTTGATCTATTTTCAGCCTTATTAATTGCAGTGGTAATTACAGAATCAAATCTGTTATTTTGAGAAAAATACTTAAGTGCTTTTTCAGTTGTGCCACCTTTACTTGCTACCCTTTTTATCAAATCCTTAAACTCAATTTTTTCTTTTTCTATAAAATTAATTGTACCATTAAAAAGTGTAACAATAAGTTCTATTGATACTTTCTTTTTTATATTTTTTTTCTCTAACATATTTTGTAAACATTGAAAGAAATAGCAAATGTAAGCTGGACCTCCACCAAAAAAAGCAGTAAAAAAATCAATTTCTTCCTCCTTTTTCAACCACAATAATATTCCAAAAAAAGAAAAAATCTTTAAGTTTTTCTTTTCCTTAACTGAAAGATTCTCAGAATAAACTGCAGTAACACTTTCTCCATATTTTATTGAAAGATTAGGCATAAATCTGACTATCAAAGGTTTAGAACTAAAAAAGTTTTTCAATGAGGATGTCTTAATTCCTGCAACAAAAGAAATAATAATATTGCTTTTTTGAATATATTTATTCAATTGTTTGATTAATTTTTGAAGATCTTTTGGTTTTACACAAATCATTATGTATTTATATCTACAAAAATTTATTTTTTTAAAACTCTTATAGATTGTTATTAATTTAGTTTTTTTTTTTCTTAGCAGATTTAAATTTTTTAAATTTTTTTCAACGATAGAAATTTTTTTTTTTTTTTTAAAAAAGGCCTCAGTTATTGAATAACCTAAGTTTCCACAACCTATTAATAAAGTCTCATTCATGCCTGTCCATTAGTTTCAATTAATGAAGCACTTAAAGCATAATGAGGATCTTGCTTTTTAAAAAAATATAAATAAAAAGCTGGAAAGTATTTGTCACATTCGTTAATTACAACATTTAAAATGTCGTCAATTTGCTCCGANGTTAAATAGTCAAATCCTTTAATTGATACATGATATTTAAAGAAAACTGTTTCCAACTTAGAGCAATAATGAAAATAACCTAAATTTATCTTTTCGTTAACAATTGAAACAAGTGAATAAATATTTTTATTAATTTTTTCTTTTTTCGTTATATCAAAGTGACTGCTAACGCTTATAATTTCGTTTTGTTCATCCCAAAAAAATACTATGTTATAACTTCGCCATTGCCCTCTGTAATTAAGTGTTAAGTGATTTGGTGAGTCTCTAAAAAGATCAACATCAAATTTATAGATTTGTTCTTCTATATAATCTATGGGATTGGAAAAAGACTTTATTTTGTTTTGACTATCAAAATACACAACATAATATTAATATATAAATTACTAATTCACAACACTTAGTGTTAAAAATGACCAATATATACCATATGTAGTCGATAATGATTAAAGATACTATTACAATCTTCTTAATTTTTTCTTATTTTCTTTTTTTTATTGTTTGGTTAATTTGGTTTCATAAATCAATAAAGAATTCTAAAAAAAAAAAAAATGTGTATTTATATAATATTCTAGGTTTTATAATAATTACATATTTAATAAGTTTTCTAGTATTAAAAATTCTGTCTTAATGATTAAGTTTCGATAATGAATGGAAGATGCAAATGATTATTGTAACTGGGGGTGCAGGATTTATAGGTTCAAACTTAATTAACAGATTAATTTTGAAAAATTGTTATGAAATAGTAAGTGTTGATCATAAAAATAAACAAAATAAAAAATATTTTTTGAATCAAAATTTTAAAAAAATTTTTCCTGAAGATTTAGAAATTTTTCTTAAAAATAACAAAAAAAAAATAATTGCAATAGTCCATTTAGGCGCAATCACCTCAACTACTGAAACAAATTTAAATTTGATAATTGAGAATAACCTTGCATTATCAATTTTCTTATGGAATTGGTGTAAAAAAAATAACAAAAGACTGATTTACGCATCATCTGCCGCTACATATGGTGACGGTTCTAATTCTTTTAATGACAGGGAAGATGANGAATATCTTTCACAACTGATGCCTTTAAATCTTTATGGATGGTCTAAGCATATTTTTGATAGACTGATTTTAAAAAAACGCACTCAACCACCGCAAATTGTAGGCTTAAAATTTTTTAATGTTTACGGTCCCAATGAAAATCANAAAGGAAGTATGAGAAGTATAGTTCTAAAAATTCATCAAACAATAATAAAAGGTATTGATGTAAACCTTTTTAAGTCACATAACAAAAATTATAAAAATGGTGAACAATTAAGAGATTTTATTTATGTTAAAGATGTCGTATCAATTATTGAGTGGTTTATAGATAATNCTAAATTAAACGGCTTATTTAATGTTGGAACAGGTATACCAAGAAGTTTCAATNACATAGCAAAAGCAGTATTTTCTAACTCTAACAAAAGAGAAAAAATTAAATATATAGATACACCAAATGAAATAAGAAATCAGTATCAGTACTATACAAAAGCAAATATTCAAAAACTGAGGAAACTTGGTTATGTAAAAAAATTCTTTTCTCTAGAGGAAGGAATTAAAGATTATATTGTTAAGTATTTAATTAAGTAATACAAATGTATGAACACAATTTAAATCCCGTTGCTCTGAGTTTTTACGGCATTAACGTCTACTGGTATTCGCTTGCTTATATTTTTGGATTCTTATTTTCCTTTTGGTATTCTAAATTTCTAATAAAAAAAAAAATTCTAAAATTAGATTTTAAAATTGCCGAAGACTTTATCACTTTTGGAATAATTGCTGTAATATTGGGTGGAAGAATTGGTTATGTATTTTTCTATAATTTTGAATATTATTTAAATGACCCAATTAATATTCTCAAGATTTGGCAAGGAGGAATGTCATTTCACGGTGCATTATTAGGTTTAATTATATATTTGATGATTTTTGCACATAAAAAAAAACAAAGCATTGTTGAACTTGCAAATCTATTAGCTTTTTGCAGCCCCTTTGGAATTTTTTTGGGTAGAATTGCAAACTTCATCAATGGGGAACTAATTGGAAGAGAAACTGATGGTTCATGGGGAATAATATACAAATTTGCAGATCAACCAAGACATCCTTCGCAAATTTACGAAGCCATTTTTGAAGGATTAATTATATTCATAATACTTTTTATTTTTTCAAATAGTGGATTAAGAAAAAAATTAAATGCATTTTCTATTTTTCTAATTTTGTATTCTTTATCAAGATTCTTTATTGAATTTTTTAGAGAACCTGACTCGCATCTAGGTTTTATTTTTAATAATATTTCAATGGGACAAGCCCTAACATTACCGATGTTAATTTTTGGTTTAATTTTCTTAAAAAATGCAAAAAATAAGCAAAATTAATTGGCTTTTATCTAGTCATAAATCACTTTCAATAAGTAGATTTGTTTATTTAAGTCTTTATGAAACTGAAAGAGGGTATTATAAGAAAAAAAAAGTTGGCGAAGATTTTGTTACCTCCCCGCAGATTAGCCAAATGTTTGGTGAATGTATTGCAGTTTTTTTTTCAATGATTGAAAAAAATTCTTTTAAAAAAAGTAATTTTTT
Organism: Alphaproteobacteria bacterium; assembly: GCA_002712255.1. Taxonomy (GTDB): domain Bacteria; phylum Pseudomonadota; class Alphaproteobacteria; order Methylaequorales; family Methylaequoraceae; genus MED-G10. Next base: position 109,024 of record PATB01000006.1, on the reverse strand, counting down.
GGAATTGGGCCCTGGCAATGGACTTTTACTAAAAGATTTAATTAGAAGTGTTTATCAGATAAAAAAAGAAAAAATTAATTATTATTTTTTGGAAAAATCAAATCTTTTAAAGAAAAGCTTTTTAGAGAACTTAAAAACTAAGGCGAAAATAATCGAGTTAAAAAAATTTAATTTAGAACAAAAACCTCATTATTTTATTTGTAATGAATTTCTTGATGCTTTACCTGTAAATCAATTTGAAAAAAAAAATAATAAATTTTATGAAAAAAGGATAACGATGAAAAATAAAACATTAAAAATAATAAATAAAAAGTTGGATTTTTTTTCAAACGAATTCATTAATTTAAAAAATGGTGATGTATTGGAAGTTTCGCCTTTATCAAATCTCTATTTAAATAAAATTTTTAATCATATAAATAATTATGGAGGAGGTATTATTATCTTTGATTATGGACCATTTCTTAAAAAAAAAATTGATACTCTTCAAGGGATTCGAGAAAAAAAAAAATGTGATTTCTTAAAATATCCATATGAAACAGACATTACCTATCATATAGATTTTCAGGATATAAAACAAAAATCTTCTAATTTTGGTTTAAAAGCATATGGACCTATAACACAAAAAAAATTTTTATTTTTTAATGGAATTAATGAAAGATTTATTTCTTTATCAAAAAAATGTACTTCAAACTTACAAATAAAAAAATTGGAATCTCAATTTAACAGGTTAACAAATCCAGAGGGTATGGGTGGTTTAATTAAATGTATTTATATAACTAAAAATCAATTAGATTTAGGTTATTTTAATGAATAAACAAATAATTAGGTATTTTGATAATTTTAAATTTTGTTTCTTTTCAAGAAATGGCGGTGTAAGTAAGAAAAGCTTTCGTTCACTTAATTGCGCATATAATAATGAAGAAAAATCTGACAATGTTAAAAAAAATAGGGAAATTGTNGGTAAAAAGTTTTGTNAATCAAAGAAAATTATCTTTCTAAATCAAATACACTCAAACAAAGTTGTATTTATTGATAAAAAAATTCCTAGAATAATTTCAGCTGATGGAGTCATAAGCAACAGAAAGGATTTGTGTTTAGGCATATTAACAGCAGATTGTGCTCCTATAATAATTATAGGTAAAAATAACTTTGGGATACTTCATGCTGGCTGGAGAGGTGCATTTTCAGATATTATAAGAAATGCAGTAAAAATTTTTCTTTCCAAGAAAGAGGTTGTTAGTGATCTGCATTTTTTTATTGGGCCACACTTAAAAAAAGAATCATTTGAAGTAAAAATAGATTTTATTTCACGATTTTTAAAAAAAAATAAGGATTTCGAAAAATTTATNACAAAAAAGAATATTAAATATTTTTTTGATTTTAGTAATTTTTTAAAAAATAAAATTTTAGAATTAGGAATTTCTAAGATTAACATTTCTAACCTTGACACATTTAGTAATCCAAAAAATTTTTTTAGTTATAGATATTACTCAAAAAAAGGAATTATTAATTGTGGTAGGCAGATAAGTTTAGTATGTTTTAAATAACATTTTATATATATGAAATTAGTTTCAGGAAATAGTAATACACAGCTTGCAAAAGATATTGCGAAGTATCTTGGGATTGATTTGGTAAAGGCAACTATAAAAAAATTTCCTGATAAAGAAATTTTTGTTGAAATTCAAGAAAATGTTAGAGGGGAAGATGTATTTGTTGTTCAGTCAACATCCTTTCCAGCAAATGACCATTTAATGGAACTCTTAATTACTATTGATGCATTAAAAAGAGGATCTTCTAAAAGTATTGCTGCTATAATGCCATATTATGGATATGCACGGCAAGATAGAAAGTCAGGTCCAAGGTCACCAATATCAGCTAAGTTAGTAGCAAATCTGATAAGTATAGCTGGAGCTAATAGAGCACTAATGGTTGATCTTCATGCCGGTCAGATTCAAGGTTTCTTTGACATTCCAACGGATAATCTTTTTGCAGCTCCTGTTTTTATTGATGATATTAAGAAAAAATTTGAAAATAAGAATACCGTCATTGTTTCTCCAGATGTTGGAGGGGTGGTACGTGCAAGAGCCATCGCAAAAAGAGTTGACTGCGATCTTGCAATCATAGATAAAAGAAGAGAAAAAGCTAGTGTATCAGAGGTGATGAATGTCATAGGTCAAGTAGCTAACAAGGATTGTATACTAATTGACGATATATGTGATACGGCGGGTACATTGACAAATGCAGCCAATGCACTCAAGAATAAAAAAGCTAAATCTGTTTTTGCTTATATCACTCACGGTGTTTTATCAAACCCTGCTATTGAAAGGATAGACAATTCACCAATCGATAAAATGATAATTACTGATAGCATTCTTGCAAGAAATGATGTAAAAGAATCTTCTAAAATAGAACAACTTTCTATTGCACCCCTTATAGGAGAAGCAATAGGAAGAATTACGGAAAATAAATCTGTTTCGAGTTTATTTGCTTAAGAGGAGAATTAAATGAATCAAATTGTTCAATTTAAAGTTGAGAAAAGAGAAAAGTCAGGAACTGGAAATTCCAGAGAGTTAAGATCTAAGAATCATATACCTGGGATAGTATATGGTGAAAAAAAAGATCCAATTTTAATAAGTCTAGACGAAAAAATATTAAAAATTAATATCCAAGATTCAGGTTTTTTTTCTAAGCAATGCGAACTTCATCTTGGTGGTGAAACTTTAAAAGTTCTCCCAAAAGACGTTCAACTTCATCCTGTTAAAGAAAGCATTTTACATATCGATTTTTTACGAGTGGGCGAAAATACAACTGTTACTTTATATGTTCCNGTGAAATTTATTAATGAAAATTCATGTCCTGGACTGAAACAGGGTGGTGTTATCAATACTGTAAGGCATGAAGTAGAGTTAAAGACGCCTGTTTCTAAAATTCCAGAATTTCTTGAAGCAAATTTAGATGGTTTAGAAATTGGAGATAGCATTCACATAAGTTCAATTAATCTTGATGATAGCGTTGAAACAATCATTAAAGATAGAGATTTTACGATAGCAACAATCGCGCCGCCAACAGTGATGAAAGTTGAAGAGGAAAAACCAGTTACTGAGGAAGAAGAAGGTACTGAATCTGAAGAAGCAAAAAGTGATGAAGATTCTAAAGAGGAGGCGCAAGATAAAACAGAGAGTTCTGAAAAAAAAAACAATGAAGAGAAGAAAAGCTAATTTTTTTTTTAAATGCAAATGATTCTTATTGTTGGATTAGGTAATCCAGGAAAGGAGTTTGAAAATACTCGTCACAACATAGGCTTCAGTGTTATAGATTCAATTCAAAAATATTTTCTTTTCCCGAAGTTTTCAAAAAAATTTAATGGTTTTTATTCCAAAAAAAAAATATTTAATAAAAATATAGTTTTATTTAAACCAATGAAATTTATGAATCTTAGTGGNGAACCCACTTACAAAATATTTGATTTTTTTAAAATTAAAAAAATTGAAAACATTATTGTTTTTCACGATGATCTTGATCTTAACTTTTTAAAAGTTAGAGTTAAAAAAACTGGCGGACATGGTGGTCACAATGGTATAAAAAATATTATCGAGTATATTGGGAAAGATTTTAATAGAATAAAAATAGGAATTAAAAATGCTTTTTATACTGAAAATCAGATCTCAGCTGATAAATTTGTTTTGGGAAAATTCTCTACAAAAGAGTTGAATAAAATAGAATCTTTAAAAAAAATTATGATTCAAAATTTTGAATTAATCATAAACAAAAATTTCAGTGAATTTTCAAGTAAAGCTTAAAAATGGGATTTAATTGCGGTATACTTGGGTTACCAAACGTTGGAAAATCAACATTATTTAATGCTCTAACTTCAACACAAAAAGCAGAATCAAAAAATTATCCCTTTTGCACAATAGAACCTAATATTGGAAAAGTTGAAATAAAAGATGAAAGACTTGATGCTATTTCTGAAATATCAAATTCAGAGAAAAAGATCTATAATCAGTTAGAATTTGTTGATATTGCAGGTTTAGTAAAGGGTGCAAGTAAAGGTGAAGGACTTGGTAATAAATTTTTATCAAATCTCTCTCAAGTTGACGCAATAATTCATTTGGTTAGGTGCTTTAAAGATAAAAATATAACACATGTAGATGATGAAATATCCCCACTAAAAGATATTGCAGTAATTGAAACAGAACTTTTATTATCTGATTTGTCAAAAATTGAAAATATTATTGAAAATTTAAAAAAAAAAAAATAAAGGAAAAAAGATTGAACCTAATTTAATGGAATCNTATAAGTTAGCATCTGAAAAATTAAATAATGGTATTCTACTTAGAGATTTTAAATTTACAGAGGAGCAATTAAAAATCTTAAACTTGTGTAATTTTTTGACTTTAAAACCACAAATATATGTATGCAATGTTGATGAAAAATCATTATTAAACGGCAATGATTTGACAAATCAAGTCTATAGTTATGCAAAAAATAAAAAAACAAAAGTCTTAAGTATATCAGCAGGAATTGAATCTGAAATAGCTCAAATTGAAAACATTGATGAAAAAAAAGAATTTTTATCATCAATTGGTCTTGAAGATACATCACTATCAAAATTAATTAAGGAAGGTTACGAATTATTAAATTTAATTACGTTTTTTACATCAGGGATTAATGAATCCAAAGCTTGGTCTTGTCCAAAAGGAACTTTAGCTCCAGANGCAGGAGCAAAAATTCATACTGATTTTAAAAAAGGCTTTATTAAGGCTGAAGTTATTAGTTATAAAGATTTTATTAATAATAAAGGTGANCAAAACTGTAAAGAAGCNGGNAANATGCGTTTTGANGGTAANGATTANATTGTNTCTGATGCAGATATAATNACNTTTAAATTTAACGTNTAGATTTGTANNCNNNAAATNANTCTANNACNTCATNNATTTCNTNATNNGATAACANTTTNAACTTTTTAGATAANANNCAAAAAAAGTATTGTTTTGAGAGNTTTTCAAGTGCNNTNGATAAATGAGNNGCTTCATCTAANTTTTTTCCAANNCANANTTGACCATGATTNGNNANCAANCAACCTTTTCTTNCTTTAATTGCNNTNAAAACATTTTTNGCAAGNTTTTTTGTACCAAANGTAGCATANTNNGCNCATTTTATNTCTTTNCCACCAAATTCTGCTANCATNTAATGNAATTGANGNANATNTNTNCTNAAACANGANAANGTTGANGCCCANTNTGAATGACAATGAACAANNGANNNAATTTCNTNTCNACTCTNATATANNNTCAAATGTANNTCTAATTCGCTNGANGGNTTTATNTTATTTTNTTTTAACCCATTNANATCNATGATACTTATNTNNTCTTCATTNAAGATNNTTAATATCTATTCCNGANGGAGTNATATANANTNTNTCNTNTTTTNTTACACTNATATTNCCNTCAGAACCNANATTTANACCNATATCTAAANGTNTTTTNTATGTTTCAANAATTTGAATACTNATACTNTTCATNNNTTNTTTAATAATTTNTTAATNAATTCCTCTTNTGGCTTACAANTNCCNTTTTCTGTAATTAANNTTGTAANNNANTTTNTTGGNGTNACATCAAANGCNGGNTTAAGTGTAGGTGTNTCNTTTTNATAAATANNNGCATTNANCAAATTATTNTTAANTTTTANNTTTACNTTNGANANNTCTNTNCCNTCTCTNATNTCNATNGGNACATCNGAAATNNTTTTTNTNTTTNTATCNATNGTNGANGTAGGTAANGCNACANAAAAAGGAATTTTATTTTCATNAGCAACNACAGCTTTTAANTATGTACCAATTTTNTTACANACATTTCCANCAATNGTTGTTCTNTCACTNCCAACTAAACACATATCAACTTTTTTNTTTTGCATNANATAACCTCCAGCATTATCCACAATAACGGTATGAGCAATATTTTCATTTTTTAGCTCCCATGAAGTAAGCAAAGCTCCTTGGTTTCTAGGTCTAGTTTCATCCACCCAAATATGAATAGGAATTTTTTTTCTTTTTGCTAAAAAGATTGGGGCTAAGGCCGTTCCCCAGTCAACAGTAGCTAGCCAGCCAGCATTACAATGAGTAAGAATATTGACACATTTTTTTTTTTTCATATAGATTTTTTTAATAACTTCTAGTCCATACTCACCAATTTTTTTACAAGAATTAATGTCATTTTTTCTTATTTTATTTGCAATCTTCAAAGACTCTATCCCTCTTTTCTCAGGTGGCATTTTTAAAACAATATTTATTATTTCTTCAAGCGCCCATCTTAAATTTACAGCCGTTGGCCTACTATCACAAAGTTTTTTAAAAGCCTTAACTATATTTTTTTTATCTGGTTTTCTTATAACTTCAAATGCTAAACCAAAAGCTGCTGTTACACCAATTAAAGGAGCTCCTCTAACTTCCATATTTTTGATTGCATAAAAAAATGATTTTAAAGAGCTTAATTCTTTTATTACAAATTTAAAAGGTAGCTTGGTTTGATCGATTATTTTAATTTTATTATTTTCAAACCAAATAGTTGAGTAATATTTCTTATTTACTTTCATTAATTTTTAAAATATTCGCTAATCTTTCCTTAGAACTTTTTTTAATCTTTGATTTATCAGTTATTATTGAGTTAATAGCAATATTTTTTATTTTTTCGTTACAAGTAATTGATTTATTTTTACAAATCCCATTTATAAATCTTAAGGCATTTTCGGAATTTTTTTTCATAACTTTTACTATTTGATCAACAGTCACAGAATCATGATCTTTATGCCAACAATCATAATCAGTAACCATTGATAAACTCGCGTAGCAGATGCCAGCTTCTTTAGCTAACTTTGATTCTGGCATATTTGTCATTCCAATTACATCACATCCCCAAGATCTATAAAGATTTGACTCTGCTAAAGTGGAAAATTGAGGGCCCTCGATACAAATATATGTACCACCACTATGAAACTTTAATTTAAGTTCTTTCAAAGTCGTGGAAGATATTTTTTTTAAATTATTACAAATTGGGGATGCCATTGGAATGTGAGCAACACAATCATCGTCAAAAAAGCTTTTTTCTCTCTTGTATGTTTTATCAATGAATTGATCAACTAACACAAAATCTCCAGGCCTAAAATCTTCTCTTAAACTTCCAACAGCAGAGATGGAAATTATATTTTGGACATTAATTTTTTTTAAAGCGTCAATGTTTCCTCTATAATTAATTTTTGAAGGAGATATATTATGATTTAAACCATGTCTTGGTAAAAAAGCAATATTCTTTCCATTAAGTGAGCCAACGCGTATCATAGAAGAAGGTTTACCAAAGTTAGATGAAACATCTATCCACTTTGCATTTTTAAGATTTGGAATTTTATAAAGACCACTTCCACCAATGAAAGCGATTTCAATTTCTTTCATTAAACTATTCTACATCCTTCCATATTTTTCTTTTCACGCCCAAAAGCATAATTGTAATTAAAATAAGGAAAAATAATGTTTTTACTCCGAGACTCTTTCTTTCTTCTAACTCTGGTTCGGCAGTCCATGCAAGAAAAGAAGTAACATCTTTAGCAATCTGAGATTGTGATGCTTCTGTTCCATCAGAATACTCAACTATATCGTCCATTAAAGGGGAGGGCATTGCAATTTGATTTCCTGGATAAAATTCATTGTAATACATACCTTCACTTGCTTCAAAATTTTCAGGAAATTCTTTATAACCATTTAAAAGACTATATAAGTAATTGGCGCCATCAGCTCGGGCCTTTACTATTAGAGATAAGTCAGGAGGGTAAGCACCATTGTTTGCAAGTCTTGCAATTTTATCATTCTCGTATGGTCCAACAAATTTATCACTGGGCCTCGCATCTCTTTCAAACATTTCTCCCTCATCATCAGGACCATCTANAAGTTGATACTCAGCCGCAATAACCTTAATNTCATCACTGNTGTAACCAATACCTTTCAAATCCCTANAAGATATATGCCTTATTCCATGNCAAGCAGCGCAAACTTCTCTATAAACTTGAAAACCTCTTTGCAAGGAAGATTCGTCAAATCTTCCAAAAATACCGTTAAAAGGCCATTTTTGCTTCATCAATTCAATGTTACTTGTTGCACCAGATAGAAATGTTGGGGATAAGATTATAAAACTAACAGTTAAAAAAAATTTAAAAACTTTATTTTGCATAACTCTCTGAATCTTTATCAAATTTTTCAGATAATACTGCTGAGGAAATACTTGAAGGTAATTCACCAACTTTTTCAAATCTACTTAGAATAGGCATAATAATTAAGAAAAATGCGAAGTAATATGCAGATGCTGCACGAGATATTGTGACGTATATTCCTTCTGCAGGCATAGCACCAACCCATCCTAAAATTAAACAATCAATTAGGAATATCCAGTAAAACTGTTTGTAATAAGGTCTAAATTGAGCACTTCTTACCTTATGTCTGTCGAGCCAAGGTAACAAGAAGAGAACAGCAACTGCAGCAAACATTAATAAAACACCCAGTAACTTGTCAGGTACAGCTCTCAAAATTGCATAAAATGGAAGAAAATACCATTCGGGAACAATATGAGCAGGAGTTTGTAAGGGGTTAGCAGGGATATAATTATCAGGATGACCTAAAAAATTTGGTGCGAAAAAAACTAGTCCTGCAAAAATGATAAGGTAAACACCCAAACCAAAATAATCTTTTACGGTATAATAAGGGTGAAAAGGGATTGTATCACCATCAGACTTAACATCTATGCCTGTGGGATTGTTAGAACCAAATTGATGTAAAGCTACGAGATGCAGTGCTACTACTCCAACAATGGCAAATGGTAACAAATAGTGGAGAACAAAAAATCTAGTTAAGGTTGGGTTGTCAACAGAAAAACCTCCCCATAAAAAGGTAACTATATAATCCCCAATTACAGGAAAGGCTGAGAAGAGATTTGTTATTACTGTAGCTCCCCAGAAGCTCATTTGTCCCCATGGAAGAACATAACCCATAAATGCTGTTGCCATCATTAATAGTAAAATAACAACTCCTAGCATCCATAAAATTTCTCTTGGATATTTATACGAACCATAATACAAACCTCTGAATATATGAATGTAAACAATTATGAAGAACATTGAAGCTCCGTTCATATGTATATATCTTAAGAGCCAACCATTATTTACGTCCCTCATAATTCTTTCAACACTATCGAAAGCAAGATCTGTATTTGCTGTATATTGCATAGCAAGCAAGATTCCAGTAACTATCATTATGACTAATGTAATTCCAGCGAGTGAACCAAAATTCCAAAAGTAGTTTAGGTTTTTCGGTGTTGGATAATCACGTAAATTATGATTTATAAAAGTAAATACAGGTAACCTTTTGTCTATCCAAGACGATATACCTTTTTTATTTTCGTTGTTATCGCTCATGTTTTACTATCCAATCTTTATAATATCATCACTAACAAATTTGTAAGGTGGAATCTCTAGATTTAATGGAGCTGGCCCCTTTCTTATTCTTCCCGACGTATCATAGTGAGATCCATGGCATGGGCAAAACCATCCTCCATACTCACCTTTGCTATCACCAATTTTTTGGCCCAACGGAACACAACCTAGGTGAGTGCAAACACCAATCACAACCAACCATTTAGGATTCTCAACTCTAGAATCATCCGTGGCTTTATGTTTAAGTTCCTCTACTGAGACGTTGGAAGCCAAATCAATTTCTTCTTTACTTCTATGCCTTATAAAAATAGGCTTTCCCCTCCACATAACGGTAAGACTTTGGCCCTCTTCAACAGGTGACAAGTCAACTTCGGTTGTGGACAAGGCTAATACATCTTTAGCTGGGTTCATTGTATTAATTAATGAAACAGCTGTGGCTGCTCCGCCAGCAACGGCAAGTCCGGCTGTTGTTACAAATAGAAAATCTCTTTTCTCTTCGTCAATTTGTGAAATTTCACTTTTGGATTCAGTTGATGTAGTTTTTTTCATAATTATAAATATTCTTTGATTATAATATAAAAAATAAATATTTTAAAACAATGAAAAAAATTGAAGAAAATAAAAAATTATGCTCAGAATGGTTTGAATTGCTAAGAAATAGAATTTGCCAGGAAATTCAAGGTCTTGAAGAAGGAAAAAGCAAGTTTATTAAAAAAAAATGGCTTAGAGACCCAAATGGATCAAATCGTATGGGTGGTGGTGAAATGAGTGTATTGAGAGGGAATACCTTTGAAAAGGCTGGTGTAAATATATCAACTGTTTTTGGAAAAATTTCAAAAAACCTAAAGGGAAAGATTCCAGGAACAGAACACTCTAATAAATTTTGGGCATCAGGAATTTCGGTTGTTATTCATCCTTTTTCACCAAAAATACCTGCGGTTCATATGAATACCAGATATATAATTACCAAAGAATCTTGGTTTGGTGGAGGTATGGATATCACCCCAACAAACTTGAAATCTAAAGAATCACTAAAACTAGCAAAATTTTTCCATAGGAATCTAGAAAAAATTTGTGAAGAATATAGGAAGGGAAGTTATAAAAAATATAAGAAATGGTGCGATGATTACTTTTACTTACCTCATAGAGACGAACCGAGAGGTTTAGGAGGGATTTTTTATGATTATCTAAATTCTAAAAATTGGGAAAATGATTTTAATTTTACCAGAAAAGTTGGGAAAACATTCATAGATTCATATAAGAGTATTGTAGTTGATTCAAAAAAAAGCAAATGGAATGAAGAAGATAAAAAACTTCAATTTCACAGGAGATCTAGATATACGGAATTTAATTTACTTCACGACAGAGGAACAAAATTTGGGTTACAAACAAAGGGAAATATAGATGCTATATTAATGTCTTTACCACCTTCAACTGGATGGTAATTTTTTTTTTGTATAATCTAAGCATTGCCTTTTATTAGGAAAGTTATGCTTAATCCACCAATCCTTAACCTCGGAAAGCACCTCACCTATTTTTTTTCCTTTATTAAAACCTATATCTAGGAGGTCTGTTCCTGTTATAGGAAATGATTTTTTTTTTAAAGAAATTACTTTTTTATTTAATGAGTCAAATTTATTTTTAGTAATTAGCCTATCAGCATAATTTATTATGATGTTATCATCTATCTGGTCTTTAGTTTTTTCTAATATTTCTTTATTAATTTTATATTCTGTATTTTTTTTAAAATTAAATTTATATTTTATTCTCTTTGCAGAAATTTTACTTAATTTACTTGTAAAACTTGGCTCTTTTTTTGTTTTTCTTATTAAAAATTTAATTCTTCTTGTTATAGAAATTTTTTTTAACTTTTTTTCTATCTCACACAATCTCTCAAAATTGCTAGTGTCTATATCAGAATGAAGCGCAAAGCTAATAAACGAAATCAATTTTTCAATAACACCTTTTTTTTCTATATTCCTTAATACTAAAATTTTTCCTAATTCAGATATTCTTCTTTCTAAAGACAAACTTTTAATTTTTTTTTTTAGTTTTTTACAAGCGCTTAAACCATCTAGATCAAATTTTTTAGAATATAGCAACGAGAACCTAATGAATCTTAATATCCTTAAATAGTCTTCTTTAATTCTGTCTTCAGGGTTTCCGATGAATTTTACTTTTTTCTCTTTTAAATCTTTTACTCCATTGAATGGATCAATTAAATTACCTTCCATATCACAATATATGGAATTTATTGTAAAGTCCCTTCTGATTGCATCTTCATCAATATCATCAGTAAATTTTACCTTCGCGTATCTTCCATCGGTTTTAATATCGCTTCTCATTGAAGTAATATCAAAGGAAGACTTATTTACATATGCCACAATTGACCCATAATCAATACCAACTTTTGACATTTTTATTTTTTTTTTATTAAGAGCCTTAACTATTAAATTTATTGGTAAACTACATACTAAATCTGAATGAGTGGTATATGAGTTTTTTAAAATCAGGTCTCTTACATTTCCACCAACCAAAAATAATTTTCCTCCGTAGTCTTCTAAAGCAGTTTGAATTAAAATTATCTCTTCTATCATTATACCCAACCGATGAGATTGCTTTTTAAAATTTTTAATTTTTTTCATTGAAATAACCAGGAACTATTTTCTCACCATCAAATACTGGAGGAATGTAGATTTTTTTATTATCCTTTTCACTAATTAAAAAAAAGATTAGAAGAAAAAAAAATATACAAAAGATTAACAAATAATTTAATAAAGTAATCTTTTTTCCCAATTTTTTCGAGAAAAAGAAAATTAGTATTGTAAAAAATAAGACTATTATAAAAATTAATACTTTAATCATATTAGAAAAAATACTATGTTACTTTATTATTACAATAACTATCTACTTTTCAGGGCTATGACAAAAATACGAAAAAATAATTTTATCAAGTTACTTTTGTTAACAGCCTTTTTTTGTTTTTTTTTTACTGCTGAATCAAACTCTAAACTACTTTCTTATCAGAGTGAATATGAAATTAGTTTGGGAGAATCTGATTTAGTTAGGGTTCCGGGTAAGACATACGTCGACAAAGCATCTGGGCAATTATTTATAGACTGGATTAACAATTGTGAAAACTCTTGGGTTTCTAATCAAAGAATGATGACACGATTTGTAAATTCCTACGGGGTTGGTACAGTTAATGAAATCAATTATTCAATAAATGAAAAAACTAATGGTAATTACATGGACTTTGTTCTTGAAATTAAAGAAAATGCAGAATTAGTTGAAAGAACTATTGGCCAAGCCAGTATATCAGAATCTTTGGTTGTCAAGTTTCCTAAAACAGATAAAAAAAACCTAGTTTTTCCAAATGACATNGTATTTCCNCATAAATTTTTAGAAGAAATTACCGAAAAACTTTTTGGGAATGAAAAAATAATAGTAAAAAAAGTTTACGAAGGTACCATCCCTGAAAATTTTTTCAATATTTCGGTTTTTTTTACAGATAAGGTTGTAAAAGAGTCCAATGTTAAACTTCCCAATGAGGTCATGAATAATTTTAAAAAAATAAGAATGTCGTATTACAAAGATAGTGGATCAACTCCAATATTTGAACAGACTGTTCACCTTAACAACCAAGGAATTGCTAGCTACTTTCGCTATGATTATCCAGATTACTCTTTAGTNTTGAAACTAAAAAAAATTTCNATGGTTAGTCTAAATTGTGATTAATTCAACATTTGTTTTCATTTTTTTTTCATAAATTTTATATAAATTGTAAATCTTTTTTTTTTTAATGGCGTCATTATCTCCTATTGTAAAAAAAAATGTGTTAGGAGCTGTTCTATTTCTGATGATTGGTAATGATACTCCTAGATTGTGATAAATGAGAAACTTTTTTATTTCTTCCAAATAAATTAGATGATTTTTATTATAAGATTGAAATTGTGTGAATATTACAATTTTCTTTTCGCAAAAATACTTTAATAGTTCATCTATTAATAGATGTTTAAGTGAATTTCTACTTTCTTTTCTTTTTAAAAGACCATTATCCGGGTCAAGAAAAATAATGTCGTTATTTNTAAAGAACTTTAATGATTNTCTTAACCAAANTTCTCGGTTTATATGTGGAATTTTTTCATTAAAAAATTTAATGTAATTATTTAAATGAGTTTGGTATGTGAAATTTTTAATATTTCTGTCTTTTATATTAACTATTTTCTCAAATTCTTTTGAAATTTTTAAATCCAATTTACAAATGTCATCATTTTTCAAATAATTTCTTTTTTCCCCATCTTTTTTTTTCTCTTCACCAATACCAACNTGTTTCGGGTCAACAAGATACCAATTTAATCCAATTTTTTTTTTTAATTTTTTGCTTAAATACTTTAAAAACAAAAATTTATAAAAATCGTGAATATCACCCAAATATCTTTCTTGCATAATATATAAGCATTAAAAATTATGATTAATTAATAGGCATTTATTATTTAGTTTTATCAAATAATAGTATAATTTTTCATCTTTAAAACAACAAAAAAATTAATTTTATCAATATTTTCAGTAAACTATAAACAAAAAAAAGTTATTGGCATGTTTTATGCATAATTATTTTATATTAATTTAATTTAAGGGAGAAATATAATGATTAATAAAATTAATAATTTTAGTTCCTCTTTATTAAATGGAAAAGTTATCAAATTACTAGCATTTTCACTAGCTTTAATTTTTTCATTTAATGTAGGGGCTCAAGATGCTGCTGAACCAGCAGTATCNGGAGAAGTTGCTTANATTTTAAACACATTTTTGTTTTTAGTTTGTGGCTTCTTNGTAATGTTCATGGCTGCAGGTTTTTGTATGCTTGAAGCTGGCTCCGTCAGGAGCAAAAATACTGCTGTTATTTGCTTGAAGAATATTGGGTTATTTTCAATTGCTGGATTTATGTATTACCTAGTTGGATACAACTTAATGTATGATGGTGTTGACGGAGGATATTTAGGATCTTTTTCAATTTTTGACAGAAGTTCGGAAGTTGATTTAGAAACTGGATATGCAGCAGCCTCAGATTGGTTCTTTCAAATGGTATTTGTAGCTACTGCTGCATCGATTGTCTCCGGAGCTTTGGCAGAAAGAATTTTAATNTGGCCATTNTTTTTATTTGTTGCCATACTAACAGGATTTATTTATCCAATTGCTGGTTCTTGGCAATGGGGTGGTGGTTGGTTAAGTGAAATGGGTTTTTCTGATTTTGCTGGATCAACTTTAGTTCACTCTGTTGGTGGTTGGGCTGCTCTTGCTGGTGCAATATTGTTAGGAGCAAGAGAAGGTAAATTTTCTGCAGATGGTACAGTAAATACAATACCAGGCTGCTCTTTACCAATGACAACACTGGGTGTTTTCATACTCTGGTTAGGATGGTTTGGATTCAACGGTGGGTCACAATTAGCACTAGGTTCAGGTGCAGACGCAACAGCAGTTGCTGATATTTTTGTAAACACAAATTTAGCTGCGGCTGGTGGAGTTTTAGCAAGTATGATTGTAAGTAAACTTACCAATAGTCATACTAATATTTTTGCAACACTCAATGGAGCTATTGCTGGATTAGTAGCAATAACTGCTGAGCCATTAACTCCAAGTATGGGTCAGGCAGTAGTTATTGGTGCTATTGGCGGTATCATCTGTATGTATGGAATGAAGTTACTTGATGCACTCAAAATTGATGATGTGGTAATGGCAATTCCTGCGCACTTGTTTGCTGGTATTTGGGGTACATTGGTAGTTGCGTGGACAAATCCAGATGCTTCTTTTAAAGTTCAACTAATAGGTGTTGTTTCCTATGGAATCTTCACTTTAGTTACATGTTTTGTACTTTGGTTTGTTATCAAAACTGTAATTGGAATAAGAGCAGGTAAAGAAGACGAAGAGTATGGATTAGATATGAGCGAGTTAGGTGCTGTGTCTTTTCCAGATTTTACAAAGAAATAATCAGCTCCCCATAAAAAAAAAGGGTCTAATTCCTAGACCCTTTTTTTCCTATTTTTTCAAATAATAACAACCAAACTAAAACTGCTGGAAAACCGACGGTAATCTCTCTAATTCTTCTACCCAAAGCAATAGCAAACGAAATACTATCACTTAAACCCAAGTAACTTCCAATTAAAACAAAGGCAAGCTCTTGAACACCTAAAGCACCAGGTATAAAAAAAACAACAGACTTTATTAATCCCGTAAAAGCCTCTATTAAAATTACATCTATAAACGATATATCTACTCCAATAATAAATAAGAAAATATAAATTTCAAAAGCTCCAAAAATCCATCCTAACAACCTTGTTAGTGTAGCATTAAAAACATCCAACTTATTTTTACTTAAATTATGTAATGAAAAATCTAGCTTTAATAAAAATTTAAAGTTTTTCTTTTTTAGTTTAAAATTAAAAAAATTTTTTATGGTAAGAATTTTTTTAATGAACCTTTTCTTTATAAAAAAATAAAAAAATATACAACCACATAAAAGAACAGAAAGAGAAAAAATGACATAAAGGCTTTGGTCATTTCTAAAGAAAGTCAGATTATCTGACAATACAACAATTATACTAAAGGATGATATAATAAAAAGAGAGANTGTAGCTATTATNAGATCTGCAAAAACTGTTGAGGACGACTCATGAAATGATAAACCCTTTTTGGTGCCAAGGTAAATTCTTACAAACTCACCAGTTACTGTTCCAGTCGGAAAAAATTTTCCAGATGCTTGTGAAACCCAAGTAATTATAAAAGACCATAAAAGAGAAAGATTTCCCTTTTTAATAAAAATTCTCCAAGCCAAAGCATCAAAGAAAAGGGTTGGTATATGGGCTAATATTATTAAATACAATTTTGACTTATTTTCTTCAATAACAGTAAAGGATTCAACACTCCCAAAAAAGTCATATACCCACTTAAATAAAAAGATACCTATTATTAAAAAAAAAAAAAATTTTAAATATTTTAAATACATTAGAAAATTTTTGATTCACAAATTTTTTTACATATCAAATCTGGATTGTCAGAATCAACCTTTGGATGCCAACTAAAAAAAGAAAATCTTTTGTAAAATAATGTTCCTTCATGAGGGGGTGACGAATAATCATAATCAAAAATTTCTCTGTAAGATTCTTTTTCTAGTGATACATAGTTAAGATTTTGGGATTCTGATTTATATATTTTAAGTAATTTTTTTTTTTCATTTTTTTCAGAATCTGTCAGAAAAATAACCTTATTTTTTTTAGTTGAATTTAAAAAATAATTATTGTTAATTTTTTTTTTAAAATAATTATATTCTGAAAATTCATAAATCTTACATTTTTTTTTAAATCTCGAGCATATAAAATTTGCTACGTCATGATCCTGATGTCCTCCTTCATAGGCTGGACAAAAAATTGAGTCAATTTTATGTTTTTTTTTTATTTGTAAGATTTTTTTAAAAGTTTTCTCAATGTTTTCTTTCAGTGATCGAGTTGCAATATCTTGTAAATAAAACTTTTTAATTCCCAAAAAATTCATAGAATTTTTCATCTCATTTTTTCTAATTTTTACTTTTTTTTTATGATTTTTTCTTTCCCAGAACCAAAGAGAATTTTTATCTATCACGCCGTTAGTCAAAAAAAAAATTACTATTTTTTTTTTTTTTAAAATTCTCTTTATAACTATATACGAGCCAACAATTTCATCGTCAGGATGCGGAGCTATCAAAAGAACATTTTTCATTTAATACTTAATAAATCCTTCCAAACAGAATCAAACCTCAAAAAATAAATATCTTTCCATGATTTTTGTTTATTGTCATTTCTTAATTCTATTTTAATAGAATTTAAAGTTTTAGAATCATAAAGTAAATTTGAAATTATTTTAAACCAAGTCTGAACCTCGTAATCTTTAATTATAACTCCATCTATTCCACTCTTTCTTATTTGCCTACCTCCCCCACCTGGCGATACAACACAAACAGATTCGCACTGTTTCGCCTCTAAAACTACTTGTGGTCCTGTTTCATATAAGGATGGAAAAACAAAAAGGTCACACATATTCATCATTGTTGAAATCTCAACTTCACTCAGATAATCTAAAATAAAAATATTTTCTCCTCCTAACTCTTTACATTCTTTACCTTGAAGATTATCACCAGCCAAAAAAGTACCTACATCGTGTCCTTTATCAATTAACAATTTATGAATTTTCGCAAGAAATAACGCTCCTTTTAGTTCGTGAATTCTTCCACAAAAAAAAATAATTTTAGAAGAATTAGATAAATTATATTTTTTTAAAATTTTATTTTTATTAATTTTTTTTTTTCGAAATTTTTTTTTATCAACTCCCCTTTCTAATTGAATTATATTCTTTGAACTACAATTTTTTAAATATTTCTTACTAAAAAATGACTTATCCATCATTACTTTTTCACACATTATGAAATAATTTAAAATTTTATTTTTTTGGTTATTTTTAACTTTTTGGTGAAAATTAAATTTTTTAATCATAAAGTTTGAAAATATTTTTGGTAAATAGTTTAAAATCTTCTTAACGTAAAATTCAGAATAAGCTGGAGCATCAGTATGAAATGAAGTTGTAAGGGGTATATTAAATTTTTTTGATACTCTTATTGCAGTTTTAGCCATTGCAAACAGTTGATCTGTTGTATGAATCAAATCAAACTTTTTAAGCTCTTTAAACAAAATTGGATTAATTGGTGATAAATCAGTAATATCTGCGTCAATTCCTANTACTCTGAGCATTTTAGAAGAAATGATAGGTTTTNTAATATTTAANTTAATAAATTCATTAATTTTTATTTTTTTTTTTTCTTTGCCTAAAAAAAAAAATTCTAGTTGGTAATCAAGTTTTTCCTTTTTTAATGATTGAACAATTCTCTGCCAATATTTTACATGNCCTCCAGATTTTTTCGATAACTCTAAATCAATTAAAATAGCTATTTTGTTCATTTTAAACCTTAAAAGCTAATGATCCAAAAAAACTAATAAATGTTGCTATAATAACAATACAGACAATATTCATTATTATTCCTGTTTTAACCATAAAACCAATATTTATCTGATTAGTTGAAAAGACAATTGCATTTGGTGGAGTAGATATTGGCATCATAAAAGCGCAACTCGCTGCTAAAACAACTGGCAAAATAATTTTTACAATATCTAAGTTAGCATCCAATGCAAAACTCCCAAGTAGTGGTAAAAGTAAAAAAGTAGTTGCTGTGTTACTTGTAAATTCAGTTAATATAGATGTTAAAAAAGTTAAAAATAAAATAATAAGAAAAATATTAAATTTATTTAGAAAACTAATATTTTTAGAAATTTCATTTGCAAGTCCTGTATCCATTAATAAAGAGGCCATAGCCAACCCTCCACCAAAAAGAATTAAAACATTCCATGGAATATTTCTAAACCAATTAGTATTTAGAATCGTATCTTTTTTTTTATTTACTGGTATTACAAAAAATAAAAAAGCGCAAAACAAAGCAATACCTGCATCACTTAAATTGATTCCAAAAAATTCATTTATTTTAATTTTAAAAATCCACAAAAGAGCAGCAGTTATTAAAATAAATGATGTAATTTTTTCTTCAACAGTAAACGATCCTAGTGATTTTAGTTTATGTTTAATTGAAGTTTGATCTACCTTTTTTTTTTCATTTCTTATTTTAAAAGAAAAGTAAAACCATAGAATGCTTAAAAGAACTATAGAAATAGGAAAAACAAAAATCACCCAATCTATAAAGTTAATTTGAACATTATATTTTTCTTCAAAAAATCCAATCATCACAGCATTGGGTATCGTCCCTATTGGTGTCGTCATACCTCCAATCGAAGAGGAATAAGCAACGCACAAAATCAAAATTTTTGAAAAAAAATTATTTCCTTTCTTTGAAAAGCTNGAATCAACAATAAACTTTACAATTGGNAACATTAATAAGCAAGTAGCTGTATTTGATAACCACATACTAATAAATGCTGTAATAAATATAAAACAAAATAAAAGTGAAATTTTTGTCTTTCCAAAAATAATTATAGTTTTAATTGCTATTCTTTGATGAAGAGAACTTTTTTCGAAACCATTTGCAATTATAAATCCACCTAATAATAGGAAAACAACTGGACTGGCGTATGATGAAAAAATACTTTTAGTATTAAATTCTATTAAAAATGGTGAAACTAAAATTGGNATTAATGCCGTTATTGATAATGGAATTGCTTCAGTGACCCAAAAGAAAATCATTGTTATCATCATTTGTAAAACAATTTTTGAGTTAGAATCAAGAATATCATCTAATCCTAAAAAGTTGGGTAGAAAACCAATAATTATCCCTATTAAAAAAAAATTAATTTTCATATTATCTCTAACTTTCAGAATCCATAGATTTTTCTTCTAACTCATACCATTCTTTTTCTAGAAAATGTAGATCGTCTTGTGTTTCTTTAATATTTTCAATTAGAAATTGGTATTCTTTTGAGTCACCATTCTTTTGAAAATCATACTTCTCTAATTCTAAAGTTAATTGAGATAATTTTAATTCCTTTTTTTCAATTTTCTTCAAAACTCTTATAATTGTTTTTTCAATATTCTCTATTTTGTAATTTTTTTTCTTTTCAAAGCTTTTGGTTTTAATGGCATTATTCAATACATCTTTAGAAAAATCTTTACTTTGTAATGAAANATTATAATTACCATTNCCATCAAAAAATAAATACTTATCAACTACTTGTTCTAAAAAATCTTTATCATGTGAAGCAACCAAAACACCCCCATCATAAACCTTTAAAAAGTCAATTAATATATCAATTGTTTCCATATCCAAATCATTAGTCGGTTCATCTAAGATTAAAATTTCCTTTGGATCGGCTAATATTTTTGCTAGAAGTAATCTATTTCTCTCTCCAC
Organism: Alphaproteobacteria bacterium; assembly: GCA_002712255.1. Taxonomy (GTDB): domain Bacteria; phylum Pseudomonadota; class Alphaproteobacteria; order Methylaequorales; family Methylaequoraceae; genus MED-G10. The sequence goes on along the minus strand of PATB01000006.1, from coordinate 88,609 downwards.
CTGATAAAAGTCCAACCTTATAATCAATTTTTTTCGGATCAAAAAGAAAGTTTTTTAAATAACCACAGATATGACTTTTTTTCTCACCAACTAATAAATAATCACCACCACCAGGAACTAAATTTTCTTTTATTGTTTTTTCATTATCAAATTGAGCACCTGACTGATCAAAAAAACTAATTCTAGTATTTTTACGTATTTTTATGTTACCCTCATCTATTAAATTATTATTAACAACAAGATTTAAAAAGGTTGACTTTCCAGAACCATTTTTTCCAATAATTCCTATTTTTTCTCCCCTCATAAGTTTATAGTTAAAATTTTTAAGTATCACTTTTTCATGTTCAGATGTTATAAATTTTTTTTTTACATTAAAAAAATTTACGAGTAAATTTGGACCGCTAGTTTCATTTTCCTCATAATTAATTTTAATTTTTGAGATTGACTTTAAAAATTCTTTCCTTTGAATATCAAATTCTTCTTTAAAGGTATATAAATTATCTTTTCTTCTAATGTTTCTTTTTCTTCTTGCAGTGACACCTTTAGATAACCACTCCATCTCTTGAAAAAGTATTTTTTTTTTATTATCAATTTCTCTTTTTTCTTGATTAATCAAGCTNTGGCTCCATTCCCTGAAATTTTTAAAACCTTTCGGGGAAACTTTTATTTTAGACCTATCAATCCAAAAAACTTTATTTGTTATTTTTTTCAGGAAATCTCTATTATGACTTATTACAAGAAAGGAACCTTTAAATTCCTCAACAAGATATCTTTCCAACCACTCTATTGATTCTAAATCTAAATGGTTTGTTGGTTCATCTAATAAAAGTAGGTCTGGATCAGTTATAATGATAGAAGCAAGATTTAATTTTCTCCTCATACCACCTGATAAATTATCTAAATTTTGTTTAGTATCTATTTTTAGTCCTTTACATAATCTTTTAATTATAAATCCATCACTACTAAAATCGTTTACAAACTTACTTAAATAGTCGATAATTTTTATTTTTCCTACAAAACTTTCTCTTTGATTCAGATAACCTAATTTTATTCTCGGATTAATCCATAATTCTCCGGAATCAATTTTTATTTTTTCTGAAATAATATTAAACAAAGTCGACTTTCCAACTCCATTTTTACCAACAATAGCAGTTTTATCATTTTTATGAATACTTAGGGAAACGCAGTCAAAAATAGACCGCTTGCCAAAAGCTAATGAAAAGTCATTTAAGGAAAGGAAAACATCATTCAACATCTTAGTTTCTGGCTGGGGTGGTAGGATTCGAACCTACGAATGCCGCTACCAAAAAGCGGTGCCTTACCACTTGGCCACACCCCAATAGATATTAAAAACATAATCATTTTTTAATTTTAATACAACCTTAATATTCTTTATAAATTATTGATTATTTGAGTTCTTTTTATCCACATTTTTTTGAATTTTTCTCTTAACAAATTCTCAGCACTTATTGCATCATCTTTATTTTCATAAATTCCAAAACAGGTTGCACCTGAACCCGTCATTCTTACAAATTTAGTTTTTGTCTTTTGTTGTAAAAAATCATTAACTTCCTTAATCTTTGGACAAATTTTTTCAGCAGAATCTTGAAGATCATTTCTTCTTTTGTAAAGATAGCTAAAAAAGTTTTCTGAATTAATATTTTTCTTTAAGGAGTTTTCTCTTTTATTTCTACTTAGAACTAAATTTTCAAAAATTTGTTTCGTTGAAATTTCAATTAAAGGATTTATCAGTATTACTGGAAGCTCTAGTAATTTATGTGTTAGGAAAGAAATTTTTTCTCCTTTACCTCTAACTATAGCAGTCTTTCTATGATAACAAAAAGGAACATCCGCACCCAAAGAAAATAATAAAAAATTTAAATCTTCTTCATTTATATTAAAATTATATAAATTTTCTAAGCAATGAATAATTGTTGCAGCATTTGAGGATCCTCCACCCATCCCTGAGGAAATTGGTAAGTTTTTTATTAAAATAATTTCAACATTAAATTTTAAGTTCAAAAATTTTTCTAATAAAGAAACTGCATCTAAAATAATGTTGTTTTTTATTGATAAATTCTTCGAAAAAGGTCCATGAATAGAAAATTCAAATTTATCAGATTTTTTGATTTTAATTAAATCACCAAATTTACAAAACGTCATTAAACTTTCCAAATTATGGTAGCCATCATTTGACTTATTGATAACTTCTAAAAATAAATTTAATTTAACAGGTGAAACAAATTCCTCAAAATCATTCACAATTATATACCAAATTCAATCTTTTTTTTTACAACTTCTTTTGTTTTAAATTCTGGGTCAATAATAAGAACTCTTTTCCATTGGGATTGAGCTTCTTCATATCTTCCAGATTTCCAGTATGCATCACCTAAGTGATCATTTAAAGTAGGATCATTAGGTAAATAAGAAACTGCTTTTTCAAGGAAGTAGATTGACTGCTCAATTAAATTAGACAGATAATATGCCCATCCAAGAGAATCTAATATATATCCATCAGTCGGCTCTAGTTCAACAGCCTTTTCTAATAGATTTAGAGCCATATCAATATTCATTTCTCTATCCAACCAACTATAAGCAAGATAATTGATTATATATGGATCGTTAGGTTGAAGTTTCATTGCCATTTTTAAATCTGCTTCAGCTTTTTTCCAATTATTTGACCTTTCATAAGCTATGCCTCTTGAGTAAAAAATAGACCATTTATTCTCTGCAAGTACATCCTCAATTATTTGAGAGTAAAGATCAATTGATTCATTATATTTTTTATCTACTCTGTAAATATCTGCCAATAAAATTTTTAGTTCCCAATTTTTTGGATGATTTTTAGAGAGGTTTTCTAAAAGAATTCTAATTTTATTTTGATTTATATTTTTATCATTTAGTGAAATCCTTATTTTTAAAAATTTCATAAAATATGGGTTTTTAGTTTTTACTTTTGAAACAATTTCATCTGCATTTGATTTTAAATCAATTATTTCAAACGAACTAGCTAGTAAAAGCCTCATGGCATTAAAATCCTTCCTCAATTTAAGAGAGAGTTTTCCAAAAAATATTGAAAATTTATACAAATCCTTTTGATAATACCAACTTGAAATATTATAAAATACTTCCGCTAGTCCATCTCGGTTTGTTAGCACAGGATTTAAAATCTCAAGGTTATTTGAGATGTTACGAAGATCATAATTTTTTAGATTTAGGTCTTTATAAGATAAACTTTCTATTAATTCTTTAGCTTTAGTTTTATCATTAAATCTTAGGCTAGCATATAATTGTAATTCTCTGACCCGTGCAGAAGAGAAATTTTTATTCTGAATTTTTTGGAAGAATTTATTAGCTTTTTTTTTCTCTCCATCTAACATTAGACTCATTCCATAATGAACACATAAAAGAGGAATACACTCATCAAGTTTATTTTCAAATTCTAATTTTTTGTTTTTACCAGCCCAAATTAAAATAGCTTCTACAAAATTTGAGTCTAATAGTTGACTCTTTGCATTTGTTATAGTTTTCAAATTAACTTCTTTTTTTTCTAAAAAACTATCAACTAATAAAAAAAGATTAGCTGTAATGTTTTCTGTGTTAACTTGAGATAATTTAATCGAAATTTCTTTCGCATTCTTCCAATCGTCAAAAATAATTGACTCAAACAAAAGCTCCTCTAGAGTCTCTTCCTTGACATTATTTAAGCTAATCTTTTTAAAAGTTTTTTTTAATTTATTGATGTCTTTGGTTTCTTTAGCAAAAATCCACTCAAGATAATTGCCATAGTCATTAAGTGAATTTTCTGTAGCAAGAGAACCCTTACAAATTGTACAAGTTATAAATAATACTATAAAAAATTTACATATTTGTGTAATTGGGACCACCTCCTCCTTCAGGAGAAACCCAAGTGATATTTTGCTTTGGATCCTTGATATCACATGTTTTACAGTGAATACAATTTTGAGAGTTAATTTGAAGTCTTGGCTTGTCATTCTCTGTTAACACCTCATAAACTCCTGCTGGACAGTACCGCTGTTCTGGAGAATCATAAAATTCAAAATTATTTGATATAGGTATATTATCATCAGTTAGCTTCAAATGACAAGGTTGATTTTCCTCATGATAGGTAGATGAAAAAGAAACATTTGTTAACTTATCGAAAGTCAGTTTACCATCAGGTTTAGGGTAATTAATCGGCTTACAATCTGTTTTTTTTTCTAGTGACAAATGATCAGGTTCAGAATGATTTAACGTCCAGGGGGCTTTTCCTCTTAATAAGATTTGATCAATACCTGTATAAAGCATTCCAGTACTAAGACCGTATTTAAAAGATGGTCTCACATTTCTTGCTTTTCTTAATTCAACACCTGCCCAAGATTTTAGAAATTTATTCTGAAAGTCGCCAAGGTTAGTATTTGAATTACCTTTTGCTAACTCTGAAAAAACTTCCTCTGCAGCAATCATTCCAGATTTCATAGCAGTGTGAGTCCCTTTAATTTTTGGTGTATTCAAAGTACCTGCATCACAACCTATTAGAGCACCTCCGGGAAAAGTTAATTCTGGAAGAGATTGCCAACCACCTTCATTTAGAGCTCGAGCACCATATGAAATTCTTCTTCCACCATCAAAAAAACCTTTAATTTTTGGGTGTGTTTTAAATCTTTGGAACTCCTCATATGGTGAAAGGTATGGGTTTTTATAATCAAGACCAATAACGAATCCTACAGAAACTAAGTTATTTGATAAGTGATATAGAAACGAACCTCCATAGGTTTTTTTGTCAAGAGGCCAACCTATAGTGTGAAGAACCTCACCTTGATTAGAATTTTCAGGTTTTAATTCCCATAATTCTTTCAAACCAATACCGTATGTTTGATGTTCAGATTTATCTCTAAGATTAAATTCGTTCATTAATCTTTTCCCTAAATGCCCCCTACAACCCTCTGCAAATAAAGTATACTTTGCGTGAATCTCAATACCAGGCTGAAAGTTAGGGCCAGGTTCTCCATCTTTACTAAGCCCTAAATCACTAGTTATGATTCCAGATAATTTATTTTCACTTAATAAAATGTCGGATGCTGCGAAACCAGGGTATATCTCAACTCCAAGTTTTTCTGCTTCAATTGATAGCCATTTACAAAAGGATCCAAGAGAAATGATGTAATTTCCATCATTATGCATCACTGGAGGAATGAAAATTTTTGGTAATGTAAAGGCACTTTTTTCATTTAAAAATTTGATGGATTCTTTTTTTACCTTAACCTTGACTGGACAGGACTCATCTTTTTGCCAATCATTGATTAACTCATTTAATGCTGTTGGTTCTAGTATTGCACCAGAGAGTATATGGGCACCTACTTCCGAACCTTTTTCAACAATACAAACTGAGAATTCTTTATTATTTTGTTGACAGATTTTTTTAAAATTAATAGCGGCCGATAGCCCAGATGGACCCGCGCCTACGATAACTAAATCATAGTCCATTTTTTCTCTAGTATATTTCTCTTCAGTCACACTTATTCTTTAATTATTTAATATTTAAATATAATATATATTAATGAATGTTAAAAACATAAAGTCTTTTATTGAATTTTATGAATCTTTGGGAGTTTCAACTTTCCTAACCAAATCACAAAGATTTTTAAACAATAAACCAGTATCACCGATCCAAAAAAAAAATAAGAATTTTCAAGACAAAGTAGAAACTAAGGATGAAAAAATTAATAGATTGAATATTTTAAAAAATAAAATTCAGCATTTAGAATGTAGTCTTAAAGATATTGCGACCAACCTTGTCTTCGCAGATGGTAACCAAAATGCAAAAATTATGATAATAGGTGAAGCACCAGGAGTAGAAGAGGATAAAATGGGGAAACCATTCGTAGGTGAGGCTGGCAAACTTCTGGATAAAATGTTAAATTTTATTTTTCTAAGTCGATCTAAAAACTTTTACATAACAAATATAGTTTTCTGGAGACCTCCAGGCAACAGAACACCTAATAATCAAGAAATAAATGTTTGTCTTCCCTATGTAAAAGAACATATTAATATTATAAGTCCGCAATTAATAATACTTCTTGGTAATATTGCTGCAAAATCTCTACTTCAAACAGATCAAGGGATAACGAAAATAAGAGGTAAAAAATTTTTTTATTTTGATAATGAAAACAATCTAAAGATTGAAACAGTCCCTATTTTTCATCCAGCATATTTACTTAGAAACCCAATAGAAAAAAAACATATATGGGAAGACTTGAAAAATATTTATGAGATAATAAAAAAAAAAGAAATTTTATAAAATGGTTAAAGTAGATACAAAATTTATTAGTCTTAATATCTCAGTTTTTGTAATATCTGACACTCGGAATGAGAGATCAGACAAATCAGGAAAAGTTTTAGAGGATCATATTACCAAATCTGGACACAAAGTATTTGAAAAAAAGTTTATCAAAGACGATAAGAAACTAATTATTAAGGAATTAATTAGTAGCATTAGTTATAATTTAATTAATGTGGTTATTCTAACGGGAGGAACTGGACTTACCGGAAGAGATTCTACGCCTGAAGCCGTAAAGGAAGTGATTGAAAAAGAAATTCCTGGTTTTGGCGAAATGTTCAGATATATTAGCTTTCAAAAGATTGGAACATCTTCACTTCAGTCTAGAGCAATGGGAGGTTTAGCTAAAGATAAATTCATTTTTTCATTGCCAGGGTCACCAAGCGCGTGCAAAGATGCTTGGGAAAATATTTTAAAGTACCAGCTTGATTCAAGAACAAAACCATGCAATCTCACCGAATTAATTCCTAGATTAAAAGAGAAATAATAATTCTCTTTAAAGTTATTTTTATGCTAAAGTTTTAATTTTGTTGCTTTAATCCACTCATTAATTTCTTCATTAGAACGCATACAGCAGGACGTTATTGGGAAATCTTTTTTTTCAATATCTGTTAATCTACTATCATCCACACTGGGTTGAACATACATTATACAGTTAATTTTATGGACAGTGCCATTCTCTGATTCACTGTTTTCTTTAATCACAATCATATCTTTAACAAACAAACTCCCTCGCTTATATATAGGGAGCGCTTTATCACTTACTGTAACCTCTACGGAAATTTCCTCTCCTACATTAAGGCTTGTTTTTTGACCAGTAAGCATGTGATCCATGATTATATTTTTATTATATAGATCATTTGATAATATCTCTTTCTTTACTCGTTCAGGGGTAGCCTCGAAAGCTTTATTAGTTGGTGCGAAGATTGTCCATTTCCATGGTAAATTTTTCTGAAGAATCTCATCGAGTCCAGTTTTTTTTAAATGAGAATAAAAAACACTTAACTCTGAGTCCTCTTTAATTATTTCCACAATATTTTTACTTCCGACATTTAATGAAATGGAAATTATAAAAAGAAATAAAAATAAAGGTTTTTTAATGGTTTTAAAAATTTTAATCATTGAATTATAGTAAGTTATGAACTATTAATTTACTATAGTTTTGTCAGTAAAAAACCAAAAAAATTTTTTTAATGATATCAATAATTTTGTGATTGGTGTCGATGAAGTAGGTAGAGGCGCATTGTGTGGTCCCGTGGTATCTTGTGGTGTACTTTTGAAAAAAGAAATATTTCAAGACAAATTGATAAATGAAATAGATGACTCAAAAAAAATATCCCCAAAAAAAAGAGAAATCTTAGAAATTTTTATAAAAAGAAACTCATTTTACTCTTTTGGATTAGCAAGTAATAAAGAAATTGATAAAGTAAATATTCTAAATGCAACAATAATATCAATGAAAAGAGCGCTTAAAAAATTTGATGGTTACAAAAATACTATAAAAATTGATGGTCAAAAAATTTTTGAATACAATGAAAATACTTTTTTTATCAAAAAAGGTGACTCAAGTTCTGTATCAATTGCATCTGCATCCATATTAGCGAAAACATTTAGAGATAATATTATGAATGAATATGCAAGAAGTTATCCACTTTATAAATGGGATAAAAATAAAGGTTATGGAACAAAAGAACATTTTAAGGCTATTAAACAGTTTGGTCCAACATGCTTACACAGAAAAAGTTTTTTATCTAATCTGATTACAAAATAGAGATTGGTAATCTTATATTTACTTCAAGTCCACCAAGTTCACTTGATTTTTCTAGCCAAACTTTACCTTTATAAAATTCAACTATATCTTTAACTATATTTAAACCCAAACCAGTCCCAGGAGTTTGTTCATCTAATCTAAAACCTCTTGCAAAAACTTCATTCATTTTTTTTACTGGAAGCCCTTCTCCATCATCAGATACCTGAATTTTTATTTCTACATCAGATATTTGATTGATAGAAATTTTAATTTTTTTTCTACCGTATTTACATCCATTTTCTAATATATTACCAACTAACTCTTCCATATCTTCGAGACTTCCATATACAAAAAATTCTTTAAAATTTTCTGGAAAATCAAAATTTATATTAGGATAAATTTTGTTAAATATATTTATCATTTTTTTTAGAAATTGCATAAAAGCTATTTTTGACTTAACACTCTGCCCTATAGCTTGTAAGTGGGCTTTTTTCAAATATCTATCAATATGCTTTTGCATTAAAACTATTTGAGTTTTTAAAACACTATTATGTTCACTTCCTACTTCATTTGAAATTACAGCCAATGGAGTTTTTAAAACATGTGCAAGATTACCTACGTGTGTTTTAGCTCTTTCAACAATTTTTTCATTATGTTCTAACAACTCATTTATTTCAGTAGCAAGAGGTTGAACCTCAAGAGGGTACTGAGCTTCCAATTTTTTTTTATCACCATTTCTAATTTTGAACAATGCTTGTTTAATTTTATTCAATGGAAGTAAGCCATAATTTACTTGTAAAAAAACCGCTATCATTAAACCAACTCCTAAAACAATTAGGGTAACAAGGAGGGTATCATTGAATTTTTTTATATTATCCCTGTATTCTTGCGTATCACCTGACACTAAAAAAATTATAGGATTCGATATCCCAGGAAAAGATATTTGTCTTTCAACAATATGTAATTTTTTCTTTTCAATAAATCTATTGTTTGCATTTTCAAGATTTACAGAATCTATAAATTGTGATCTTCCACCTATTAACCTTTTATCAGAAGTAAAAACTTGATCCCACATTGACCTCGATCTACTTAGTGTTTTTGCACCATTATTTACTTGCCAGTACCAGCCAGAGTAGGGTTGAAAAAATCTTGGATCTCCAATAGAACTAACTACTGTTATGCTATCTGATGAATCAACTCTACTAGCTCCAATCAATGTTTCAAGAAGAAGATTTAGTCTATCATCAAATGCAGCAAAATTTGATTTTTTGTTCAGGTCTGATAATAAAAGACCTGCAGCCATCAGGGTTAAAATAATCCAAACTGTCGCACTAAAGAAAAGCCTTACTGCTAAAGAGTTCATTTTATTCCTTATCTATAGATAATCTATAACCATAACCTCTTTCGGTTTTTATAAGATTCATTCCAATTTTTTTTCTCAATCTTCCAATAAAAACCTCAATTGTATTAGAATCTCTATCAAAATCCTGGTCATAAATATGCTCGACTAGTTCAGTTCTAGTAATAACTTTTTCTTGATGATGCAAAAAATACTCTATTATTTTGTATTCATGTGAGGTGAGTTTTAACTTTGTCCCGTTTAAAAAAACTTTGTTCGACTTTGTATCGATCTTTAACGGACCACATGCAATATCAGATGAGGCATGTCCAGCTGATCTTCTGATCAGCGCTCTTAGTCTAGCCAACAATTCTTCCATTTGAAATGGTTTTGTAACATAATCATCTGCACCCGCATCAAATCCAGATACTTTGTCGCTCCATTGATCTCTTGCAGTAAGAATTAAAACAGGAAAGTTCTTTTTTTCTTTACGCCATTTTTCAAGTACTGAAATACCGTCAACCTTTGGTAATCCAAGATCAAGGACTACAGCGTCATATGGTTCTGTATCTCCAAGAAAATGACCTTCTTCCCCATCCATTGCAAAGTCAACTGAATACCCACTATCCTCTAAGGATTGTTTAATTTGATCTTTTAAATTTGGATCATCTTCAACAACTAATATTCTCAACGGTCACCTCCTGACTTTACAGAAAGAATTGTCGATGTTCCGGCATCAACTCTTAATTGTTTTACATTATTATCAATTCCAATTATCATAATATCATAAACCCATCCAAAAAGTCCTTTTTCATTATCTTTTAAATTAATTGATATAATTCTTCCTGCAAATTCTGCTTCAACATTTTTTAGAATTTCATCTAGTGGTAAAATTTCACCTTCATTTACTGCTCTAATAGCCTTTTCGTGATCACTTTCAATATTTGAAAAATTTTCGTCATTAGAAAATAAAATACTGGAATTAAATAAAAAGAAAATCAAGAAAATTTTTAAGATTTGCATAACATTTTTTTTTTTACTTTCTTCATTAAAGTTGACTTTGGTTTTGTATCAAAAGTCTTCTCTGTTACCCACTCCAATTCATTAAAACTTATTTTCTCCTTTAATTTTATATCAACTATAAATAGTTTCAAATGAAAATGACTAAAAATATGATTTACATAACCCAAAACTTTAAATCTTGTTTTTAAATTATTTGAAGACATCCAGTCTGAAATTATTTGATTAATTATTTGTGATTCTATCTTTTTTTCTTTGATTACAAAATCAGATAAAGGAATTGAATATAAACCTTGTAAAAGTTTTTTTTTTGACATTTCGATAAGAAAGTTTTTATTTTTATTAACAAAAAAACCAACACCAATTTTTTTTATCTTTAAGTTTTGCTTATTTGTTTTTTCTTTTTTTAGGTCAAAATTACACATTTTTTTTAAAATACAATTACCACAAAGTGGTTTTTTAGCTTTGCAAACTAAATTTGCAAAATCCATCAAGGATTGACAATAAAATCCATTTTGTGACACAGGAGTAAGCTCTTTGGCTATAAAAAGAATCTTTTTATTAAATAGCTTCTCATTTTCATTTAAGTTAAATACACGCCTTAAGATCCTTTTTATATTGCCGTCAACTACTGCACAGTTTTCATTTTTAAGAATAGCTGAAATAGCACTAGATATGTAGTCACCAATGCCTGGAACTTTTTTTAAATTAGTGGAATTGATATATAATTTATTCTTTTTCAAATATTCTTTTGCTTTGAAAAGATTCTTTGCCCTTTGATAATATCCTAATCCTTGCCAATATAAAAGAATCTCATCTAGAGATGCATCAAAAAAAGATTTTAAATTTGGCCATCTTTCGATAAATTTTTCGTAGTAAGGAATTACTGTTTTAACAATTGTTTGCTGAAGCATAACCTCAGATATCCAAATTTTATAAAAATTTTGATTTCTTCTTTTTCTCCATGGAAGGTCTCTTTTATTTACTTTATACCAATCAATAATTTTTTTTTGCCATTCCCTCTTAAATTTACTATTTATGTTATATTTTAAAGTCATAAATATTGATAAAATGTCTAAAACAAAAAAAATTTCAAGTTTAATTCCAAAAATTTTTAAATCTTTTTCAAAAGATAGCAAATTACTTGAATTAAAAGCAAATTGGGACGATGTTGTTGGAAAACAATATTCAAGTAGATGCTATATACACAGTTTAAGAAAAATTAATAAAAAAAATATATTAACCATTGAATCTAATGCATCTGATTTATTGGAGTTAAGTTATTCGTCGGAAAGTTTAAAAAAAAAAATTAACGCGTATTTTTCTAAAGAATTTGTTGATGTTATAAAGTTTAAAAAATCATTACAAATGTGAGTATATATGTTAAAAAAAAATATGAGAAAATTTAAAATATTTACAAAACTGCTCTTTTTATTTTCATTTGTATATTTTAGTTTTACATTTGTAGATGCAAGGATAGTCGATACCATTGAAGCACTTAAAGAAAAAAAAATTGGAGTTGAATCAGCTAATATTGAAATAATAGAATTTGCCTCTTTAACCTGCGGTCATTGCGCGAAATTTCATAATGAAGTTTTTCCTAAAATTAAGGAAGAATTTATTGACACTGGAAAAGTTTCATTTATTTACAAAGATTTTCCTTTGGATAAGTTTGCTCTTAAGGCTTCTGTAATTGCTAGATGTTCAGGAGAAAAAAAATTTTTTAGTTTTTTAAAAGTTCTATATAATAAGCAAAAAGATTGGACGAGAACAGATGATCCATTTAGATCTCTTTTAAAAATAGCTAAACTTGGCGGACTCAAAAATGATGAAATTAAGGTATGTGTTGGTAATAAGTCTATTGAAGACGGTATACTAAAACAAAGGCTAAATGCATCCAAAAAATTTGATATTAAAGCTACACCAACTTTATATATCAACGGAGAAAAATATGAGGGTGACTTAACATTTGAAGCAATAAAATTAAAAATTAACACGATCTTGAATTAAATTGTTTACAGTAAAAAAATTAAAAATTTCAGGTTTTAAATCTTTCGCGCATCCAATCGAAATTCTTGTAGAAGATGGAGTCACCGGTATTATAGGGCCAAATGGATGTGGTAAATCTAACATATTTGAAGCTATAAGGTGGGTTATGGGGGAGACATCGTCTAAAAGTTTAAGATCGGGAGCAATGGATGATGTTATATTCAACGGCACACAAAATTTACCGCCAAAAAACTTTGCTGAAGTATCAATTGAACTAGACGACTTTACCGGAGATATTCAGAGTATCCCTACAAACGAAAAAAAAGTTATAATTTCTAGAACGTTAGAGAGAGGTGTAGGATCATTCTATAAAATTAATAATAAAGATGTGAGAGCCAAAGATGTAAGTATACTATTTTATGACTCAGGAAGTGGTCCAAGGTCTAGTTCAATAATTAGTCAGGGAAATATTGATCAAATTATAAATTTCAAGCCTATTGAAAGAAAGATTATCCTTGAAGATGCTGCAGGAACATCTGGACTACAAGCAAGAAGACATGAATCTGAATTAAAATTACAATCAACCGAAGTAAATTTAGAAAAACTTGAAATTAATCTAAATAATTTAATTGAACAAAAAAGATCTTTGTCAAGACAAGCTAGACAAGCAGAAAGATATGAACACCTATCTCAAACGATAAAATTTTATCAATCAATTTTAATGTTATCAGAATGGAAAGAAAATATAGAAAATATCAAGGAGTACAATCTTAAAATTGAAGAGTATAAAAATATTTTAAAAAATCTAATTCAAGAAACTAACAATCAAAGTGAAAAAATTAATTTAAATAAAAATAAAGTAGAAATCCTCAACAAAAAAAAAGAGGAAGTAAGTAAAAATATGTTTTCCACAGAAAACGAAATAAATAAACTTAAACATAAATTGGAAGGAATTCAAAATAAAACAAATGAAATAAATAAATTTTTACATACAATCCTCAATGATAAAAATTTAGAAAAAAAAAAATATAATGAACTTTGTTCATACATTTTAACAATTGAAAATAAAAAAAAGCAAAAAAAGAATTTAAATTTTTTTAAGGAAAAACTTACACAACTCTATATTGATGAAACAAATTTAAAAAATGAACTTAAACAATTGGAAACGATCTTTGTTAATGAAATTCAGCTTACCTTAGGAGATGAATTTAGGTCTGATAACCTTAAAGAAGAAAAAAGTAATCTGGTCGTAAAAAAAGGAAGTATTGAAGAGGAAATTAATAAAATAAAAAACAACATCAAAAATATTGAAAACTTATCTAAACAAAATGAATTAAACCTTAAAAAACTTGAAAATGAAAAAAGAACAATTGAAAAAAATATATTCTCACTTAAAAATAATATTTCAAAACTTATCAATGATTCAAAAAAACAAAAAGAAATATCCGATACACTGGATGACGATACTGAAACTTCATCAAACAAGCTTACTGAAATCATTACTGAAATTAAAACTCTAAACCAACTAACTGGTAATTCTAATTTATCCAAAGATACAATCCTTAACCTTATAAAAATCAACGCAGGCTATGAAAATGCTGTTTATGCATCTTTAATGTATGAACTTGATGCCACAATAATAAAATCAGCAAAAATGTGGGTAAAAAAGGATATTGATGATTTGTTACCCATCAATAATCCTTTATCTACTTTTGTTAAAGGCCCTAAAGAATTATCACTAGTTTTATCACAGATTGGTTTTGTTAATAATAAAGAGGAAGCTTTAAAAAAACAAAAAGACTTAAAAATTGGCCAATCTCTTGTTGATAAAAAGGGGAATATATGGAGATGGGATGGCTTCATCTCAGAAGAAAATTTGCAAAATAAAAAAATAATAGATTCACAATTAAAAATAAACAAACTTGAAGAAAGAAAAAGATTTTTAGAGCAAAGGTTATCTGTACAAAACAAAAAAAAAGAAAAGTGCAGATTATCTAAAGAAAAAATAGATAAACAAAATTCTTACGAAAACAAAAAATTAGAGAGTCTTTATCAGAATCTTGACTCGCTAATTGCAAAACTGTCATCTGAAAAAGAAAAGAATTCAATTCTTAAATATGATACTGAAAAATTTAATGAAAAAATTAATGAACTCAATAAAACTTATAAAGAAATTAAAGATGAATTAAAATCAATTAAAAATAAAGAAGATCTTCTTTTGAAAAGTGAAGATTCAAAAGGAAAAAGTGAAAAAAAAATAGTTGAGAAAAAAATTCAAGATTTAGATAAAAAAATCGAAGAAAAAAGAAACGAAATAATTTCAATAAAAGAATTGATAGTAAAAGAAGAACTGAACGAATCTTATCTAGAAAATGATATGAAAAAAACCAAATTAAGTCTTGAACAAACAAAAAAACAAGTTGAAATTTTAGAACAAAGAGAAAAGACCTATTTACAAGAAAATGAGAAACTTAAAACGCAACCAGATGAATTAAATAAAAGAATTGAAAATAATCTAGGAATCTTCAATGAATTCAAAAATGAATATAAAAAAATTGAGGAAGTTTCTAATAGTTTACTCTTTGAGTTGAATAAGGATGAAGAAAAAATAATAAAACTTAATAGTAAAAGAGAAAACAATAGAAATGAAATAACTAGAATTGAAGGCTTACAAAACAGTTCTAAAGAAAAGGAAAAAGAACTTAGAAATATTATTTTCGAGAGGTCAAAAAAACAGCCAGAGGAAATTGAAAATAGCGAAAGTTTTCAAAACTCAAAGTTAAAAAACCCAGAGGATATAAACAAATATCTTGAAAAAATAACTTTTCAAAGAGAGCAAATGGGACCAGTAAATCTAAGAGCAAAAATTGAGGAAAAAGAAATAGAATCATCGATTGAAGAAATTGAGCTTGAAAAAAATGACCTGGAGCAAGCAATAGAAAAACTAAGAATTGCAATTAATAAAATTAATTCGGAAGGTAAAAATAGATTAATAACAGCATTCGAAAAGGTTAACAGAAATTTTTCAGATTTATTTAAAAAATTATTTAGTGGTGGAGAAGCCAAACTTGAACTTGTAAAGTCTGACGACCCACTACAAACTGGCCTTGAAATATTTGCTAGGCCTCCAGGTAAAAAGTTATCAAATATAAGTTTACTTTCAGGTGGTGAAAAGACACTAACTGCAATTTCTCTTATTTTTTCAATTTTTTTGATTAATCCATCACCAATATGTATCTTAGATGAAGTTGATGCTGCGTTAGATGATATAAATGTAGAAAAGTTTTGTAAAATATTAGCTGAGTTAAAAAATAACACAAAGACCAAATTTTTGATAATTACTCACCATAAAACAACAATGGCCTCAATTGATAGAGTATACGGCGTAACTATGGCTCAAAAAGGTATATCAGACATAGTTTCAGTAGATTTCGACAAAGATAATCTTAAAGAAGCTGTTTAGATGCAAAATAAACAAGCTAAACTAAAAGAGAAAATAAAAGTCTTAGAAGAAAAAAATAAGAATATAAAAAAAAATAATTCATCAAATAATCTCAATTTAGGTATTAGGATAAGTATAGATTTAGTATCAACTATTACAGTTGCAGTTTTAATCGGTTTAGGAATAGATAAAATTTTTTCAACACACCCTATATTTTTTATAATTTTTTTGCTATTAGGGATAATCACAGGATTTTATAATATTATTAGATTAATGAATAAACTTAAATAAAAAGTAAAACAGNATGGCAAGCCCTTTATCTCAATTTGAAATTCAGAAAATAGTACCCCTCGAGTTTATGGGTTATGATATTTCATTTACNAACTCGTCATTAGCTATGTTATTAACAGTTTTACTTATTTTTTTATTTCTTTTTATCGGTTTAAAAAATTCTTCAATAATTCCTACTAAAAGCCAATCATTAGTTGAGTTATCATATGAATTTATTGCTGATATGATAGGAGATAATATAGGTAAAGAGGGAATGAAATATTTATCCTTTATATTTTCTTTGTTTATGTTTATTTTACTTGGAAACTTATTAGGAATGTTGCCATACAGTTTTACCTGGACGAGTCATATTATAGTTACTT
Organism: Alphaproteobacteria bacterium; assembly: GCA_002712255.1. GTDB lineage: Bacteria > Pseudomonadota > Alphaproteobacteria > Methylaequorales > Methylaequoraceae > MED-G10. The sequence continues at coordinate 72,076 of PATB01000006.1, read as the reverse complement.
TTGCTATTTCATTTTTTATTTTTATTCTTGTAACTTTTATAGCTATTGCAAAACATGGTCTTATAAAGTTTCTGAGTTTTTTTGCACCAAGTGGTGTCCCAAAGGCTATGCTAATTTTACTCGTTCCAATAGAAGTTATATCTTATTTATCCAGACCTGTTAGTTTGTCAGTAAGACTTTTTGCCAACATGATGGCTGGACATACTCTTTTAAAAGTAATTGGTGGATTTGTTTTCGTTCTTGGAGCTAATAGCTTCATTGTTGGCGGAGCGCTACCAGTTGCTTTTCTTGTAGCTCTAACTGGTCTCGAGATAGTAATTGCTTTTTTACAAGCTTATGTATTTGCAATATTAACTTGTTTGTATATAAATGATGCAATACATTTACATTAATATTTAACAANTAAAGGAGTNAAATTTTATGGATATTGAATCTGCAAAACTANTNGGTGCCGGNATNGCGGTTCTTGGTGTAATTGGTTCTGGNATTGGAATNGGNTCTATTTTCTCAGCATTNATTACNGCTGTTGGNAGAAACCCTGAAGCAAGAGAACATGTTTTTACTATGACAATGCTTGGATTTGCATTGGTTGAAGCATTGGCACTTTTTGCATTGATTATTGCTTTATTACTACTCTTTGTTTTTTAATAACTATGGGTAGATTTTTACTCACTATCATCTTAGTTTTACTTAATTTTAATAGCGCTTACAGTGCTGAGGGCAAAGGTGGTATGCCTCAATTGAATCCTGAATCTTTCAGTTCACAATTATTTTGGTTGTTTTGCTTCTTTGTTTTACTCTACACTGTAATTAATTTTTTATTTATTCCTAAAATTAAAAAAATTAGAGAAGAAAGAGATCAAACAATAGAAAGCCTGATATCAGATTCAAAATCGATTAATGAGTCAATTGAAAATATTATAAAAAAAATTAATGATGATATGAATAAAGAAAAAGAAATCTCTAGTATTGAAATAACTAAAGCTATGAATGAAAATAAAAAGGTTCTGGAAGGAAAGGTTTTATTGTTAGATGAACTGCTAGAAAAAAAAAGAAGCACTATTTTAGAAGATTTGGAAAATTCAAAAAAAAATATTGAAAAAAAAATTCCTGAAATTGTAATTTCATTGTCAGATCAAATTTTTGAAAAAATAATAGGGGAAAAAAAAAATCGAATCTAAGTGATTTTAAAAAATTTTTGGAAGGTACTAAATGATAGATCTATCAGTTTTAGACGATGCAACAATATGGGTGGCGATTTCATTTGTTTTATTTGTTTTACTTATCTTCAAACCTATAAAACTACAGATTTCAAATAGCCTAGATAAAAAAATTAACGATCTTAAAACTAAACTTGATGAGGCTATGAAACTTAAGAATGAAGCTGAAAAACTTCACAAGGATCATGAAAATAATTTTAAAATTAACTTACAGAGGATTGAAAAAATTAAATTAGATACTACAAATGAAATTAATAGAATAAAAAAAAACGTTAATGAGGAACTAAAAATAATTACTTCTAGGAAAAATAATACTTTCGATAAAAATTCAAAACAAATTGAAGAGAAAATAAAAGATGACTTAAAAAAAGAGATCCTATCAAATACTATTTTTTTTACTGAACATAGGATTAAGAAAGAATTAAAAAAAAAACATAATTCAAAATTTATCGAAGAATCCCTTAAAAAGTTATCAAAACATGTCTCCTAACCTATGGCTGTATACACTCAGTTATCAAAAACTCAAGTAACTAAACTTTTAGAAAATTACAAACTAGGTTTGCTACTAAATTATAAAGGAATACAAGATGGCATCGAAAATACAAACTATCTTATCATAACCAATAAAGGTAAATTTATCTTAACCATTTTTGAAAATAGAGTTAAAGACTCCAATCTCCCTTTTTTTCTCAAACTTATGGATCATTCTAAGAAATTTGGAATAAAATGTCCTGAACCAATAAAAGATAAAAAAGGAAATTTAATAAATTCTATAAAATCAAAAAAATTTTCTATATTTACATTTTTAGATGGAAGTTCAAAAAAAAGATGGTCAAGTGAGGTTTGCTTTCAAATTGGAGAAACACTCGCAAATTTTCATAAAATTAACAAAAATCTAAAATTTAAGATTATAAATGATTTTAGTATCGATTATTGGGAAAGATTATTTTTGATAATAAAAAATAAAAAAAACTCAAAAATTAATTTTTTAAAAAATGAAATAGCATATATAAAAGATAACTGGCCNAAAAACCTTCCAAAGGGNATTATTCATGCTGACTTATTTCCTGACAATGTTTTTTTTAAGGAAAAAAATATTTCTGGAATTCTAGATTTTTATTTTTCTTGTTGTGACTTTTTAATTTATGATGTTGCTATTGTAATTAATGCTTGGTGCTTTAACAATGGNGTATTTCAAAAACATAAATATTATAACTTGATTTCTGGTTATGAATCCGTAAGAAAGCTTGAGAAAAACGAAATAAAATTTTTTAATGTAATTTTAAGAGGAGCTTCTTTGAGATTCTTTCTAACAAGAACGATTGATACTTACAAAAAAAAAAAGAACGCTCTTGCAAAAAAAAAAAATCCAGAAGAATTTTATAAAATTTTAAAATTTCACATTTCAACAAAAAATGAATTTAGATATTAATTTATCATTTAAATATGATTACATAATTTATACAGACGGTGCTTGCATTGGAAACCCAGGTCCAGGAGGTTGGGCTGCAATTTTATTTCATAAAAAGAGTAAGGATATTTTAAGGGGAGCTGAAAAACAAACCACAAATAACAGGATGGAGCTAATTGCATCAATTCAAGCCTTAAAATTTATTAAAACTAAAGCTAAAATTAATCTATTTACTGATAGTAAGTATCTTATAGATGGAATCAATATTTGGATTAAAGATTGGAAGTCAAATAACTGGAAAAAAAATGATAATAAAGATGTTAAAAATGTTGATTTATGGAAAGAATTGGACGAGTTGGTCAATTTTCATTATGTAGAATGGAACTGGGTTAAAGGGCACAGTGGAAATAAAAATAATGAAGAAGTTGACAGAATTGCTAGAAACGAGGCTGAAAATATTTAGATACTTTCAAATAAAATCTCGGCTTTGCTTTTCTCTAAACCTGGTCCATTTTCGTCAAATATTTCTTTAATTAAACCGTCGTCAACTAACATTGAAAATCTGGAAAGTCTTTTTCCCAATCCAGCTGCTGATAAATCGACCATAAAACCTGAGGAGTTCATAAACTCTCCATCACTATCAGCTATGAATTTTAACTGATTTTTATCTACTGAATCACCCCATTTTTGCATTACGAAAGGGTCATTAACAGAAATAAAAAAAATTTCTTGAATTCCCTTTGATTTAAAGGATTCAAAATGCTTTATATATCCAGGCAAATGTTCATTTGTACACGTCGGTGTAAAGGCACCAGGAACGCCAACTAATATTATTTTCTTTTTATTAAATAAGTCGACAGAATTAACCTTCTCTGGAGAACCATCATTCATTCTATAAAAACTAACATTAGGAAAACAATCACCTTTTTTCAAACTCATTATTTTTTTATCCTCTCAAAATTATCTATAACTATGGACTTACTTAAAATCTCAGGAAGTACAAATCCATCTTTCATATTTTCACTATATATAATATTGACTGGAACTCCAAATCTTTCATATTTTTTTATAAATTTTAAAATTTTTTCATCTTTCTTTGTCCAATCACCTCTTATAAGTTTGACATCATTTTCTAAAAAATATTCAATAACATTTTGGTTCTGTAAAGTAGTAAATTTGTTAAATTTACATGTCACGCACCAATCAGCAGTAAAATCAACAAAGATCAAGTTATTTTTATCTATATAATTATGAATTAAATTTTCATTAAATTTTTCCCAAACTAAATTTTCTTTTTTACCAAAGTACAAAAAAAAGAAAAAAGCACATACCAAAAATGAAAAAATTATAGATAAAGAAATTTTCTTGTCCATTTTCTTATGAAAAATTGAGAAAAATATAATTAAAGTAAATAAAGAAAGATTAATTAAAATATTCACTTGCATTACGCTTAAAAGCCAAAAAAAAGTGATTAATAAAATTATACCTAAAAAATATTTGAAACTAATCATCCATTTACCTGGTTTAGGAAGTAAATATAAGATTGATGGTTGAAAAATTATAAGAAAATAAGGTATTGAAAATCCTATAGAAATAAAAAGAAAAATTAAAAAAATGTTTAAGTTGGAAGTTAATGAAGCAAAACCTATTGCAGTTCCCAAAAAGGGAGCACTACATGGGGTTGCCATCAAAGTAGCAAACATACCTGAAAAAAAGTAACCACTATAACTTTCTTTCCTTTCAAGCCTTCCAAAATAATTAATTAAAGAATTAGGTAAAATTATTTCAAAAAAACCTAAAAGATTTAGTGAGAATAAAAGAATTATTAAAGATAGAAAAACTAAAAAATATGTATTTTGAAATTGAAACCCCCATCCAACAGTGATCCCAAAATATTTTAATGTAATTAAAATTTGAGATAAAATAATAAATGAAAATATAATTCCCATGATGATGAAAAAAGAAATTTTTTTTATTTTTAACTTTTCAAACTGCTTGAATTGTATCATAGACATGACCTTCAATGATAAAACTGGAAAAACACAAGGCATGAAATTTAATATAATTCCACCTACAAAAGCTAATATTAAAAATTTAATTATATTTTCTTTTACGGTTAGATTACTTAAATTTAAAAGAACACTCTCAACATTCTTTCCATCTGAAATAGAAATCTCAACAGGATTTTTTAAATTTTTTAGAGATTCATCAGACTCAAAATAGATTTTTGTTTTTGTTCCTAATTCTACATCTTGNAGTGATATATTAGCCTCACTTGAGAANGGGTATATTTCAAACTTTTTTTTTTGAGGGTTATCTAAGATTGTNTAAAAGACATGNTCATCTTTAGCAAAACTATCTTCAAAATTAAAAAAGCCACGGTCAGTTTNCGGTACTTTTTCTAAATACTTAAGAATTTCAAAGTTTTTATCTGAAGTATTTTTTTTCTCTGATTTGAAATTAATTTTTTTCTTTATATTTATTGGAATACATATTTCTTTACAAATTAAATACTCAATATTGATATCAGCAGAAATTTTTTTATTTTCATCTTTAATTTTTAATTCAACAGGAAAAATTATTTCATTTTCATAACCAATTGTTTTTACCCCATGGTCAGTATAGAATTTTGGCATTGGGTATAAGATTTCATATGCTAAAATATTTTGCATATTTTGAAAATTTAATTTTATTGCTGAACCAGCATCACCAGGATTCTTCCAGTATGTTTTCCAACCATTATTTAACATAATTTTTACGCCAAAGTAATAATTATCATTATGAATAAAGATGTTTTTTTCAGGTACAATTTGCAAATTAGAATTGAAATTGGAATCCTCAATATCTATGGAATAGGTGTTACTAAAAATTAATAAAATTAAAAAAAATAATACAATCATCAACTTAAATATCTTCCATTTGAATATAACACAATAATTTGTAATAATTTAATTATGAAAGGTTCTTATTTAAAGGGAAATATTATTTGTGCATTACCACAATTAAAAGACATCTTTTTTTCTAGGAGCATTATATATATAACCCATCACAATAAAGATGGGGCTGTTGGTATTGTTCTTAATTATAAAATAATGGATATTAAAGGTNCTGAACTGTTTAAAAAACTAGATATAAAAAATGTAGACAACAAGGTAGAACTGGAATTTCCTTTTCATATTGGTGGTCCATTAAATCAGAACAATGGTTTCATATTGCATTCGAATGATTATAAAAGTGAATTTACACTTAAAGTATCAAGTAAGGTTAAGTTAACATGTTCAACTGAAATAATTAGTGATATCGCAAAAAACAAAGGACCNAAAAAATTTTTTATTTCATTAGGTTATTCAGGTTGGGGACCAGGACAACTTGAGGATGAGATCAAAAATAATAGCTGGATAAATATTAATGAGGAACTTGACTTACTATTTGATACTGACTCAGAAAAGAAATGGAGTAAAGCTATTAAAAAAACAGGGATAGATTTCACAAAATATTCTGTTTTTTCCGGTAATGCCTAACTTAATTCTGAAATTATTTTTTCTAGTTCCTTCAAAGTATTACCAATTAATAAGTATTTTTCTTTTTTATCCAAAATAGATTTTAAAGGTTTTGGATAATTTATATCCATTCTTATTGAATCACGGACTGTTTCAATAAATTTAGCGTGGTGAGCAGTTGCTAAATAAATCCTTTTTTCATTATCATCTAGTAACCTTTTTCCTACCGTGTATCCTACCGCNGTGTGGGGATCAATAATAAAGTTAAACTTTTTAAAAATATATTTTATAGTTTTTTTTGTGTCATCATCAGACACANAGCCACCTGCAAAATCTTTGAGCATTTTACTGTATATATCCTTCTTAATTTTGAATCTTCCACTTTCATCTAATTCTTTATATAGTTCACTAGTATAAGATGCATTTCCAGTATAATGAAAAACTAGTCTCTCAAAGTTACTAGAAACTTGAATATCCATACTTGGACTAAAAGACTGACTAACTTTTTCCTTTTTCATTTCTCCAGAAGAAAAGAATCTAGTTAAAATATCATTTTTATTTGAACTCACTATAAGTTTTTTGATTGGCAAGCCCATACATTTACTAACAAATCCAGCGTAAACATTACCAAAATTTCCAGTTGGTACAACATAGTTNATAGGAGTCAAATTTTTTTCTACATTAAAATATGACCAAAAATAATATACAATTTGCCCCATAATTCTTACCCAATTTATTGAATTGATAGCAGCTAAGTTATATTTTTGAATCTTATTATTTACACCAAAAAAATCTTTTACCAGCTTTTGACAATCGTCAAAATTTCCTTTAACTGCTATATTAAATACATTTTTACTGGTATTTGTTGTCATTTGCTTTCTTTGAATTTCACTTACTTTCTTATATGGGAATAATATAAATATTTTTGCGTTTTCAGCTTTCTGACATCCACTTATTGCTGCTGACCCAGTATCACCAGAGGTAGCCCCCAAAATTGTTAAATTTATATTTCTTTTTTTTAAAACATAATCATATAAATTACCTAAAAGCTGGAGTGCGAAATCTTTGAAAGCAAATGTAGGTCCATGGTGTAAATTAAGAATAAATTCATTTTTTTCCAACTTGTCTATAGAAATAATCTNTTCACCAAAATNATCACCGTAAGTTTTTTCACAAATCTTTTTATAGTCATCCTCATTGATTTCATTAGTATCTATAAATAGTTTTGTTATTTCAAAGGCTAGGTTTTCGTAATTTAATTTAGAGATTTCACTTAGTTGAGTTTTTGTCAATTTTTTAATTCCTTTTGGAACGTATAACCCTCCATCCTTTGCAAGACCATTTAACATTGCTTCTATAAAGCTAATATNATTGTCTTTACCTCTAGTTGAAGAGTAATTCATTATTTTTTTCTTATGCTAGCGAAAAAAAACACCCCAATTAAACTAACCGCAATTAAAAACCAGGTTATTGCATATTGTAGGTGGTTATTCCTTAAATATATTCTAGTTTGATTTCCAAGAGGATATCCATTTGGCCCATCATCTGAAGCTTCTAAGTAAAAATTTTTTTCCAAATTTTTTGAAATTGTTTTTTCCATTAAATCGGGTTCCACAAAGAACCAAAAGTTTTTTATATTATCATTGTCTGGCTGGAAATATCCTTTTCTACCAGGCAATCTAATAACTGCAGTAAATTTTTTTTTTTCATCCGTTATATTTTCTAATCTCTTATTTTTTTCCTTTTTATGTAAAGGTACCCATCCTGTATCAAATAAAATTAATTTTTGTTTATTAATCTCTAATGGCACAATTATATGAAATCCATTATTTCCATTTTTACTAAGTGCAGGCATAAAAAATTCAAATTTATTTAATAATTTTCCCTTAACATAAACTTTTTTGAATTCTTGTTGATCTGGATTATTAATATCAGCTAAATTAGTAGGATTATTTTCAAAACTTGCAATTCTTTGCTCAATTAAATTAGTTTTCCAAACTAATCTTTTTACTTGCCAAAATGAAAGGCTTAATAAGATTGTTAAAGCAATTAAAAAAAATACAAAAGGTATTAATTTTGGTTTGAAAATATATTTTTTTTTATTGAATGTAAAGTTCATTACTGGCTATACAGAAGCCCACCAGTATACAAAAGTAAAGAGAAATANCCATACAACATCAACGAAATGCCAATACCAAGCAGCAAATTCAAAACCAAGATGCTTTTCAGGTTTGAAATGGCCTTTCAATCCTCTAAAAAAACACACAATCAAAAAGATAGTTCCAATGATAACATGTGCTCCATGAAAACCTGTAGCCATATAAAAAGTAGATGGATAGATTCCTTCATCGATAGCAAAGGTCGCGTGCTGGTATTCATATGCTTGAAAACCAGTAAAAATTATACCTAGTAGTATTGTTAAAAATAAAAATATCAAAAAGTTTTTTCTATCATTTACTCTCAGAGCGTGATGTGCCCAAGTTACAGTACCGCCTGATGCTAATAATATAAAAGTGTTTAACAGAGGAATACCAAAAGGAGGAATCAATTCAATATCTTCAGGAGGAAAAACACCACCTATGGCTTCTTGTCTACCAATTAATTCAGCACTATCATTTCCAGGATAAAATGCGACGTCAAAGAAAGCCCAAAACCAAGCCGAGAAAAACATAACCTCTGAAGCTATGAAAAAAATCATTCCATATCTAAGCCCAATTTGAACAACTTTATTATGAAACTGCCCTCCTTCAGATTCACTAACAATGTCTCTCCACCAAAAAAAACTAGATAAAACTAGCGCAATGCTCCCAATGGTAAACATTAGCACTTTTTCATCATGCATGAATGAAACGAAACCATATGCAAGAACCAGAAGTGACATAGCAGTAACTAAAGGCCAGGGGCTTGGATCAACTAAGTGATATGGATGTTTTTGATTTTCACTCATAAATTTTATTTCACGAACATTGTATAAGATAAAGTGATCTCATTTAAATCATTTATAAATTTATCATCTTTTATTGCAGGGTCAATAAAAAAAGAAACAGGCATTTCAACCTCTTGGAAAGGATATAGTGTTTGTTCCTCAAAACAAAAACAATCAATTTTGTTAAAATATTTTCCAGCTTGCAACGGTGTAACATTAAAAACTGACATTGTGGTAATTTCTTTCTCAGTTTTATTTTTAGCAGTATAGAAAGCTAAACTATTTTCTCCAATTTTAACTTTAATGATTTTTTTTGAAGGTTCAAAGTAAAGGGGTGCCCCTTTTTCCAAGGAGGAATCGAATCTAACTTTTATATTACCAAAGGTCTGTTCATAAGAATTCTTTTCAGCAATCATTGGCGTCCCACCATAACCAGTAACTTGGCAAAATAATTTNTATAACGGGACTGCTGCATAACTCATTGCAAGCATGAAGAGAACAAATAAGGTTAACAATAAAACTTGATTTTTTATCTTTTTAATTTTGTGCATTTTTAGAACTTAATAAGTGTTACAAAATAAAATATTAAAACTAGTAAAAATAAAAATAAACCCAACGCTATATTTTTTTTTTTTTTGTTATCCATCTTACAAATAACTGTCTATTACAAGCGATGAAAAAATTAAATATAAGTATAATATAGAAAATTTAAACAGCGAGGGTGCAAATGGAGTCTTTTGTTTATCATCAGATTTAAGAACTTTATAAGCCAAATATAAAAAAGCAAATCCTAACAAAATGGAAGTTATTAAGTAAAAAAAACCAGAATAACTAAAAAAATATGGTAGAGTTGAAATGATCATTAGTATTATAGAATAAAGAAAAACTTGTACTTTTGTATGTCTTTGCCCAGAAACAACTGGCAACATTGGAACGTTTGCTTTTGAATACTCGATGTCTTTGTAAAGAGCCAGTGCCCAAAAATGTGGTGGGGTCCAAATAAAAATTAATAAAAATAAGATGAATGGAAATAAGTGCAATTCACCGGTTGCACAAACCCAACCTATAACAGGCGGGAAAGCACCTGCCGCTCCTCCAATAACAATGTTTTGGGGTGTTCTTCTTTTTAACCATATCGTGTAAATAAAGATATAAAAAAAGATAGAAAATGCTAACAAAAATGCAGCTAAATAATTTAACGATAGTCCCAGTATTAAAACAGAAATGAGAGATAACATTATACCAAAGCCTAATGCATTTTCTGCTTCGATTTTACCAGTAGGTATTGGTCTTTTTTTTGTTCTTTCCATAAGGCAATCAATGTCTCTGTCAAACCACATATTAATTGCACCTGCTGCTCCTGCTCCCAAAGAAATACAAAAAATTGAAAGTACAAACATGAATGGATGTATGGTAACTGGAGCAAGGCAAAGCCCACAGAGTGATGTAAAAACTGCTAAGGCCATTACCCTTGGTTTCAGAAGGGAAATGTAATCCCCCACTGAACTTTGGTTATCTATGACCTCTAGGTCGTTTGCTAATTTAATCCCCATTTAAAAAAGATCATGTTAANTTACTTAACTTTCGGCAAATCATCGAAGGAGTGAAAAGGCGGAGGAGAACTTAACTTCCATTCAAATGTTGTCGCACCTTTGCCCCAAGGATTAATTTGAGCTTTTCTTCGTCTAACAAAAGCCTCTAAAACAACAAAAACAAAAAAGAAAGCAGCAAACACTGATATGTAAGCACCAATACTTGACACATAATTCCAACCTGCAAAGGCATCTGGATAATCGGGTATTCTTCTAGGCATACCTGCTAGACCAGAAAAGTGCATTGGAAAGAAAGTTATATTCACACCTATAAAAGTCAACCAAAAGTGGATTTTACCAAGAATTTCACTGTATTCAACTCCAGACATTTTACTAAACCAGTAATAAAATCCAGAGTAAATTGAAAATAAAGCACCCATTGACATAACATAATGAAAATGAGCAACAACATAGTAAGTATCATGTAGAGCAACNTCTATNCCAGTATTTGCTAAAACAACTCCTGTAACACCACCAAGAGTGAATAGGAAAATCATAGCGATTGCGAATAGCATTGGTGTTTTAAACTCAATTGAACCACCCCACATAGTAGCAATCCAGCTNAAAATTTTNATGCCAGTTGGGACAGCAATAACCATTGTAGCAGCCAAAAAGTATGCTCTAGTATCAACATCTAAACCAGTTGTATACATATGGTGAGCCCAAACNACGAAGCCAACTACACCAATTGCCGCCATAGCGTAAGCCATACCAAGGTAACCAAAAATTGGCTTCTTGGAGAATGTAGAAACAACATGACTTACAATTCCAAAACCAGGAAGAATTAAAATGTAAACTTCTGGGTGACCAAAAAACCAAAATAAATGCTGAAATAGAACAGGATCACCCCCTGCTTCAGGATCAAAGAAAGCTGTTCCAAAATTTCTGTCTGTAAGCATCATTGTTATTGCTCCTGCCAAAACTGGTAGTGATAATAAAAGTAAAAAAGCAGTTATCAAAATTGACCAGGCAAACAGAGGCATTTTGTGGAGAGTCATACCTGGTGCACGCATATTAAAAATTGTAGTTATAAAATTAATTGCACCTAAAATCGACGAAGCTCCGGCTAAATGCATTGATAATATTACCATATCAACTGCTGGCCCACCATGACCGGAAGTAGATAGTGGTGCATAAAGAGTCCAACCTGGACCCGCACCTCCATCGACGAACCCTGAACCAACAAGTAAAATAATGGACGGAACCAATAGCCAAAAACTAAGATTATTCATTCGTGGAAAAGCCATGTCAGGAGCACCAATAAGTAATGGCACAAAGTAGTTACCAAAACCTCCAACCATGGCAGGCATAATCATAAAGAAAATCATCAAAAGTCCGTGTGACGTAATCCAAACATTATATTTTTGGTAATCCTCCCCAAGAATCTGCATTCCTGGTTCGGCAAGCTCCATTCTTATTAACAAAGAAAATATGCCCCCTATCAAACCTGCAATAACTGCAAAATAAAGATATAAAACACCTATATCTTTATGGTTAGTTGAGAAAAAATATCTTTTGAAAAAAGATGGTGCATGACTAGACATTTTTAAATTCCTTTCTATTTAAATACGATTTGTTCTTTTTTGGTGGATGCAAACTCTTCTTTTGCTTCTTCTAACCAGGCCGCAAACTCTTCCTCACTTACGGCTTTAATTGATATAGGCATAAACCCATGACCTGGGCCACAAAGTTCGGAACATTGACCATAATAAAGTCCTGGTTCCTCTATTCTATAATAAGTCTCATTAAGCCTGCCTGGTATAGCATCCATTTTTACACCTAAAGATGGTACGGCCCAAGAATGAATGACTCCNGCAGGATCACTTGTTATTTGCATTTTTATATTCTTTTTTATCGGCACAACAAGCATATTGTCAGTTGATAAGAGTCTAGGTTGACCTTCTTCTAACTCATCCTCGGATAACATTATGGCATCAAATGCAAGGTCATCGTGATCTGGATATTCATAACCCCAATACCAAGTGTAACCCGTTGCTTTAATNGTCATATCNATATTAGAAAAGTCATTTTGCTTNTACAATAATCTAAAAGATGGAATTGCAATAACAACTAAAATCAAAACTGGAATCACAGTCCAGGCAACTTCTAGCAACGAATTATGAGTCGTTTGGGAAGGCGTTTTATTTCTTTTGGCGCTAAATTTAAAGCATACATATGCGAGTAGAAAAAATACAAAAACTGTAATAAAAGTTATAATCCAGAAAACNAAATCGTGCAATCCAGCTAACTCNGCCATTAGGGGCGAAGCTGCTTCTTGAAACCCCATCTGCCACTCTGTAGGTTGACCTTTAGCAAGAGAATTATTACTCTGTAAAATAGTAGTTAATAGCGCTAATATGTATGTATAAATTTTAGTCATAATTTTTCATTTAAATATAGTTATTGGTTACTTAAAAAACAATTAATTAATTTATTATATTATTTTTTTGTAATTATAAACTTCATGTATTTCATTTACAACNATAATAATAGTCATTTGAAATGTTAATAATATTTGATTTTTGTCAAATATAATATTACTTTTCAATTTGATAGGATTTTTTATGAAATTGATTAAAACTAATTGGGATGACAAGAGAATTACTTCTGAAGTTGATAAATTGATCTCAGGTTATGATGACGGGGAGTTATTTGTTGAAGAAGTTTATTCAGAAAATATTCTNCTTGATGATAATAAAATTAAAAGTGCAAGTTANGATAATGACAAAGGTTTTGGTCTAAGAGCAGTTAATGAAGACAAAATTAAATTTTATCACTCAACTGAACTGGATGAAAAATCATTCAAAAAAGCTTTAAAATCGATTTCTTACAGCAATTGTGAAAATGAATCTAAGAAAAATTATCTTAATACCAATAAACAACTTTATAAAAATTTAAATCCACTAAATATAGTTACTCTTAAAAAAAAAATTAACTTATTAGAGGAAATCAATAGTTATGCCAGAAAACTTGATAACACTGTTAAGAAAGTCAGTGTTAGTTTGAATGGAAATTTTCAAAACATAGAAGTTATTAGAGATGAAGGGAATATATTTTATGATTCCAGACCACTTGTTAGAATGAATGTTACAGTATCAGTTGAAAAGAAGGGTAGAATTGAAACAGGGTCTTACGGTTTTGGAGGAAGGCACATGTACGAAAAGCTTTTTCTGACTAATAACTGGAAATCTGCTGTTGATAATGCTTACAATCAGGCCAACACGAAACTTTTGGCTAAAGAAATACCTGCTGGAGAACAAACTGTCGTTCTGGGCCCCGGTTGGCCAGGTATACTATTGCACGAGGCAATTGGACATGGACTTGAAGGTGATTTCAATAGGAAAAAAACATCTGCATTTTATGATTTAGTTGGGAAAAGAGTTGCATCAGAACAAGTTACAATTGTAGACGATGGCACCATCCCTGAAAGAAGAGGATCATTAACAATTGATGATGAAGGAACCCCTTCGCAAAATACAATGTTAATTGAGAATGGAATTCTTAAAGGTTTTATGCATGATCGTTTAAATGCAAAACTAATGAAAAAGAAATCCACTGGAAATGGAAGAAGGCAAAGTTATTCGCATATTCCAATGCCAAGAATGACAAACACATATATGTTATCGGGTAATTTTGAACATGAGGAATTAATCAAATCAACAAAAAAAGGAATTTATGCCACTCAATTTAGTGGGGGACAAGTAGATATTACTTCTGGGAAATTTGTATTTAGTGCCTCTGAAGCTTACGAAATCATTAACGGTAAAATAGGTAAGCCACTTAAAGGTGCAACTTTAATTGGCAATGGACCAGAAATTCTCAAAGAGGTAACTATGGTGGGAAATAATNTAAAATTAGATAATGGAATTGGAACTTGTGGCAAAGAAGGGCAGATGGTCCCCGTAGGAGTTGGGCAACCAAGTCTCAAAATCAAAAAACTAACTGTAGGGGGCACACTTTAATCTATTTTTTATGAACTTTATCATAGATTTCCATTTCATATTCAATAAAACTCTCTATCATTATTTTCCATAATCTTTCAACTAAAACCTCNGGAATACCACGTTTTTTTGCTTCTAAATTAAGTTTTTTCAAAATATGATCTATCCTCTCTTGGTCAACTATCTGATCTTTTTTTTTTAACTTAACAACCTCAAAAACTAAATCTTTCCTTTGGGATATTAATTCAATGATTCTTAAATCTAGCTTATCAATTTCTTCTCTAATTTCTTCAATTGCATTAAATTTTTTCATTTTTTTTTAAAACTTTAAAATAATTTGTCTTGTATAGCATATCAACATTATTGTTCCATTCCCCCAAAAATAATTTTTTCCATGTTTCAGCTGGAGACTTTCCTGAACTAAGTATTATTTTCAATGGCTCTAAAAATATTGTTTCGTTATTACCTTCCTTATAAAATTTTCTTTTTTTCAGACCATTTTCAGAAAACTTAAGAATTTTTTTTGTAAAATTTAAAAGACTTTCATTATTAGGGGTGTTTGCTTTAAGTCCGTCTTTTCTGACATTTTTATAAAAATTTTTAATTTCATTAAATTTCCAATCTTTAACAATTAACCAAATTTCTTCAAGAATTTCATCATCATATAAAATCCCTGTCCAAAAAGCTGGCAATGCGCAAACTCTGGACCATGGCCCCCCATCTGCTCCACGAACTTCAATTATTTTTTTTAGACGAACCTCAGTAAATATTGTTGTAATGTGGTTTTCCCAATCAGCATAATTAGCCTTTAAATTTTTTATTTTTCCATCCATTAAATCTCTAAAAGTATAACCATTTAATTCTACATACTTGTTATTTCTAATTACAAAGTACATTGGAACATCAAGTAAATAATCTACGTACATCTCAAATGAAAAGTCTTTATCGCAAAATATTGGAAGTAAACCGCATCTATCATTATCAGTTTTTGTCCATATGTATGACCTGTAACTTAAAAAATTAGATAATTTTCCATTTATAAAAGGAGAATTTGCATACAAAGCTATGACTAATGGTTGAATGGATTGACTAATCATCAATTTTTTTTTCATGTCTTTTTCAGAAGAAAAATCAAAATTAGCTTGGATTGTACATGTCCTTAACATCATATCCAAACCTGCAGAACCTGCACGTGGCATATATTCACTCATTATTTTATATCTTTTCTTTGGCATTAACGACATATCATCTCTACTCCATTTCGGTAAAACTCCCATCCCCATAAAATCTATGTCTAAGTCTTCGCATACCGAATTTAATTCATCTTGATGTTTATTTACTTCAATACAGGTTTGAAATAAATTTTGTAATGGAGCACCAGATAGTTCAATTTGTCCACCAGGTTCAAGAGAAATAGATGAATTGTCTCTTTTAAGTCCTATAATCTTTTTTTCTTCAAAAATTTTCTTCCATCCAAATCTTAAAGAAAGTTTTGTTAAGATTTCTTCAATATCATTATATTCAATTGGCTTTAATGTTTTTTTTCTAAATCCAAATTTCTCATGCTCTGTCCCAATTCTCCATTTTTTTTTTTCTTTACATCCTTCTGAAAAGTATGAAATCAAAACATCTTTACTAAGTTCTTTTTTAAGCATCCATTAAACCTTTTAAACTAGACAAACATACTATTGCTGCTGTATCTGCTTTAAGAACATTTGTCCCTAAACTTACTTTATTAATTGTTGAATATTTGAAGTAAGATTTGTCTTTTTCAGACCACCCACCTACAGGACCAATAAAAATTGCAACTTTATCAGTTTTTTTTAAAGAATATTTAGGTATTTTTTTACCCTCTCTGTCTTCATCACAAAAAAAAATCTTTCTCTCATTATCCCAATTATCAAGAACGTTTTCCAAAGTAGTCAAATTCTCAATTTTTGGAACAAAAATTCCATCACTTTGCTCAACTGCCTCAATAACAATTTTTCTAAAACGATCATGATTAATATTAAATTTTTCTGAAAATTCAGTTTTTATTGGAATTATTTTTTTAACACCAATTTCACAGATCTTTTCAATTAGGTAATTATTTTGTTTATTTTTTAATAGACCAAAATACATTTGTATATCTGGAATAAAATCCAATACTTTCGTTCTTTTCACAGGTTTAAGTGCAGATTCATTTAAATTTAATGTTGCATCCCATTGTTCTATTCCGTTAAAAATAGTTATCCTATAACCATCATGCTTTCTCATTACTCTTCTTAAATAGTGTATTTTTTCAGAGACCAAAGCTATAGATCGGTATTTAACGATTTTTTCATTTAAGAACAATCTTATATTTGACATCAGTAATTAGTAAAAAGTTAAACTATCACAAAAGTTTATTTACTTGTAAAAAAAATCATTATTATTTGAATATTTTTCATCGTCTAATAAGATGAATTTTAAAGTTATATGCTTTCTTGGACATCAAATATTTCAAAAAAATTAAAATTATTTTTAATTCTAGGAAGATATAATTATCCTACGGGTGCGTTTCTGCTTATGTTACCATGCTTTTGGGGTGTTTTTTATCAAATCAATCCTGATGAAAATTTAATTAAAATTATATTTTTATTTATTATTGGATCCTTTGTAATGAGAGGTGCAGGCTGCTGTATAAACGATTTTTTTGATAAAGATCTGGATAAAAAAGTTTCTCGAACTAAAAATAGACCACTTGCAAGTGGGGCTTTGAGCAATAAAGAGGCTTCCCTGTTTATTTTATTACAATTAATAATAGGATTTTTAGTGGTAGTTAATTTCAATATTAAAACTATTTTTTTTAGTTTTCTTATTATTCCTATGGTGCTTATTTATCCTTTAATGAAAAGAGTAACAAATTTTCCTCAACTTTTTTTAGGTTTTGTTTTTAATTGGGGAGTAATAGTAGGTTACTTATCTCAATCTAATTTGTTAAATCTTGGAATAATTTTCCTTTTTTTTGGGGGAATTTTTTTTACTGTTGCCTATGATACTATTTACGCTATACAAGACTTAAAAGATGATAAAAAGTTTGGGATAAAGTCTCTTGCTATTTTTTTAGAAAAAAAACCCAAGCAAAATATTTTTTATATATCACTGTTAAGTTATATTTTTCTTACTTTATCTATAATGCAAATTGACAAACTAAGTTTAAACTTAAGTCTGTTTTTAAGCTTACCAATTCTAATTTGCTTTATTTTACAATTTTATCTTTTCCATAAAAAATTATATAAAATTGTTTTTGACTCCAGTGCGCTTACAGGATTAATAATTTCTTTGGTTTTTTTAATAACAAACTATTTGTGAGGTAAAATGATGTACCTTGTATTACAATTATCCACATTTTGCCATGATATTCTGTCCCACTCTTTTTTTGCTTCATTGTAGCTATTATATGGTCCATATCTTTCTAAGCTAAAGCCATCTTCAAGTTCTTTGAAGTTTGTATCCTTGTAGGTTCCACCTACTACCCAGTAACTCATAATAAAATAGTTCGTTAAGGTTGTAATTATAAGAAATTCAAATATAAATTATTATCTTATGAATAAAAATTTACTAGAAAAAATTTTAAAAAAACTGAAAGCAAAAGGATGTGATGAAGCAGATATAGTTTTTGCTGAAGATTCCACAATTTCTTCTGCATCTAGATTAGGTAAAATAGAAAAAACTGAAGTTTCAGAAATAAGAGAAATCGGTCTAAGAGCAATTATTAATAGAAAACAGTCAATTGTATCTTCATCCAACATTGAAGAAAGTAATATTGACAAACTTATAGAAAAAGTAGTTGAAATGGCAAAAGTAGTGCCTGAAGATGAATATTGCGGGTTAGCCAATGAAAAGGAAATTGAAAAATTTTCAAAATCAAATAATTCTGATCTGAACCTTTTTGATCCGTATAAACCTAGCATTAAAGAGATAAACGATAAAGTTCTAGAATTAGAAAATAGTGCTCTTGAAAATAAAAAAATTATAAATTCTGAAGGAGCAGAATTATCATTTTCTCAGGTAAAGTATAAAATAATGGCATCTAATGGTTTTGAATCAGAAATAAATAAAACTCATAGTGATTATATTATTGCAGTTCTGGCAGGAAATTCTAACTCAATGGAACGAGCATATGACTATAAATCAAAAGTTTTTTTTGATGATCTCGGAGATTTCAGCAAAATTGGAAAAAAAGTGTCGGTAGATGCTATTAAAAAATTGAATTCAAAAAAAATTAAAACATGTAGAAGCGACGTAATTTTTGATTCTAGGATTTCGTCAAGTCTTCTTAGTAATCTTTTCAATGCTTGTAATGCATCTACAATTATTAAAGGGACAAGTTTTTTAAAAAAAAAAAGGGGGGGGAAAATTTTTGGAGATGAAATTAATATAATTGATGATCCCCATATGAAAAAAAAATTGAGATCAAAATTTTTTGATGCCGAGGGTCTTCCAACCAAAAAAAAGAATCTAATTGAGAATGGTACATTAAATTTTTTCTTTAATTGTTTAAGCACTGCTAGACAACTTAGTCAAAAACCTTCTGGTCATGCTTCAAGATCTGTGTCTTCAATTCCTAATGCGTCTTATACCAATCTTTATCTGGAAAAAGGTAAATATAAAAAAACTGATATGATAAAATCATTGAAAAAAGGACTACTAATTACTGAGTTAATGGGTAGTTCAATTAACTACTCCAATGGAGATTATAGTCGAGGTGCATCGGGATTTTGGATAGAAAACGGGGAAATTTTATTTCCGGTATCAGAAATTACAGTCGCTGGAAATCTTAATAAAATTTTCTCGAAATTAATTCCAGCTAACGATTTAGAATTCAATTTTGGAATAAATGCCCCATCAGTACTTGTTGAAAACTTGACATTGGGTGGTATTTAATTGGAAAAAAAAATTAATTATTCCGAAATTGAAAATAAGTGTAAATCTGCACTTATTGAAGCTGGTAAAATTTCAATCAGACTAAAAAAAAACCTTAAGGTAAATTATAAATCTAGAAATCAACCTGTAACAAATGCAGACCTAGAAATAAACACGTTTTTGAAAAATTTTTTAAAAAAGATAAGTCCAAATTATGGTTGGTTATCAGAAGAATCGCTAGATGATAAATCTAGGTATGAATGTGAAAATTTCTGGTGTCTAGACCCTATTGATGGAACAAGATCATATATTTATGGTAAACTAGAATATACTATTTCACTGGCGTTAATTAATGGGCAAGTTCCTATTTTGGGTTTTATTTACAATCCAAATACTGAAGAGTTTTTTTTTTCAAAAAAAAATAGTGGTTCTTTTTGCAATGAAAAAAAAATAAATGTGAATAAAAAAAGAAAATTAAACGAATGTTTAATAGCGGTAAGTAGTTCAGAAAAAAAAAAACTTGAATCACTTAATTTTTTTAGTGATAAAAAAATATTAAAAATGGGCTCAATTGCCTATAAAATTGCTCTTGTTGCAAAAGGAAAAATTGATATTGCTTTAAGTTTTACCAAAAAAAATGACTGGGACCTCGCCGCTTCAGATTTACTAATTAATGAAGCAGGAGGTGAAATTAAAAGTATTACAGGTGAAAAAATAAACTATAATACAAGTAACTTAAAAATAAATTCTGTTGTTGCTGGAAACTTAGAAATAACATCTGAATTAATAAATAATTTAAAAAAATCAAATGAGTCAAAATAATTCTACTCGTTCCATTTTGCTAAGAATTTTTAAGAATTATATAAAAAAACATTCTCAAAAAATTTCTATTTCTATAGTTTGTATGATTATTGTTTCTGCAACTACTGCTATTAATGCATGGATGATGCAACCTGTTTTAGATGATATTTTTATTAATAAAGATGAAAGTCTTTTAATGATTATACCCCTAGCAATTTTTTTTATTGCTTTGATAAAAGGTGTATCCTCGTACATTCAATCCGTGATGATGAGCTTTGTTGGTTACAAAATAGTTGCGGATTTACAAAATGACATGTTTGATAGTTTAATTAGATGTGATGTTTCATTTTTTAGTAAAACCAATTCTGGGACATTAATTTCACGATTTCTAGCGGATGTTGGTGCACTTTCTAGGGGTGTTCACAATGTAATAATTAACATTATCAAAGATTTTTTTACATTACTTTTTTTAATAGGTGTTTTATTTTATCATGACCCAAATTTAGCTTGGATTTCACTTCTAATTTTTCCACTAGCAATATACCCAATATCAAGAATTGGCAAGCGACTAAGAAAAATTTCTAAAAGCACACAAATAGGTTTTGGAATTTTAACAAAAAGACTAACAGAATCTCTGCAAGGTATTAAGACCATTAAATCATTTAATGCAGAACTTATGGAAAAAGGGAAAGTAGAGAAAGAGGTGGATAATATATTTCAGTTAACCTACAAATCTTCAAGAATAAATTCTATATCTAGACCACTAATGGAAACATTAGGGGGGTTAGCTATTGCTGTAATTATCTATGTAGGTGGTAGTCAGGTAATTGCAGGAACAACTACACCTGGAACTTTTTTTTCATTTCTTACTGCATTGTTAATGGCTTATCAACCAATAAAATCTCTTGCAAGTTTAAACGCTACTTTACAAATGGCAATGGCGGCGGCTGAACGAATTTTTAGTATTATTGATACCAAACCTTTGATAACTGAAAAAAGTACCAATAAAGATATTTATTTGAAAAATGATACCGCCTACAACATAAAGTTTTCTAAAGTTTCATTTTCATATGAAGAATCAAAAAAAAGCACACTTCAAGACATAAATCTAAATATAAACAAAGGTGAAAAAGTAGCTCTTGTAGGTTACTCGGGTGCAGGAAAAACTACATTACTAAACTTATTACCTAGGTTTTACGAAATTAAAAGAGGCAAGATAACAATAAATGACATAAATATTAGAGAACTAAGTTTTAGTTTTTTGAGAAATCATTTTTCACTAGTAAGTCAAGACATAGTTCTTTTTGATGACACTCTTAAATATAATATCTGTTATGGTCAAAAAAATATTAGTAACAAAAAAATTTTTGAGGCTTGTAAAAAAGCACATTGTGATGAATTTATAAAAAAATTTCCTAAAGGTATTAATGAAATTATTGGCGAAAAAGGTGTGAAACTTTCAGGCGGACAAAAACAAAGAATTGCAATTGCACGAGCTTTTTTAAAAAACTCTCCTTTTTTACTATTAGATGAGGCAACATCCTCACTTGATTCAAGATCTGAAAAAAAAATTCAAACCTCGCTAGCTAATTTAATGAAAAATAAAACATCATTAGTAATTGCTCATAGACTTTCAACTATTATCGATGCAGATAAAATCATATTATTACATCACGGAAAAATTGTTGAAATTGATAGTCATAAAAACCTATTGAGAAAATCTAAAATTTATAAAGATTTATACGAACTACAATTTAAAAATAAAAAATGATAAAAAAAATATTGCAACACGAATACGTACAAGAATTTATAGGTTGGATGATCGCCTTTTATATTAAAATTTGTTTTAATACTTCTCTTTGGTATATGAAAAATGATGAAGAAATTAAGAAAATTTTGAAAAAAAATAGAAGAATAATTGTGATTTTTTGGCATAATAGACTTTTGATGGCTGCATATTGTTGGAATTATAATAAACCTTTTAAAATGCTTATTTCAAGTCACAGAGATGGAAGAATTATCTCAAATGCTGTCGCATATTTAGGTATACAAACTATAAAAGGTTCATCCAATAAAAATAAAATTTCATCAGCAAAAGAAATTTTAAATAACCTTAGAATGCATAATGTAATTGGAATTACCCCTGATGGACCAAGAGGACCAAAGGAAAAAATTAAAGACGGTATAATATCACTTTTAAAAAAAACTAACGCGACTATTATTCCACTTAGTTATTCTGCTAAATTTAAATTCAGATTTAATTCATGGGACAAATTTATTTTTGTCACACCATTTAATAAGTTTGTTGCTGTTTGGGGAAATGCAATTGAATATAATAAAAGAAAAAAAATAGAAGAAAATTTAAATATAATTCAAAATGAACTCAATAGAGTTACTAAACTCTCTGAAAATTTATCAAAATAAATGTTTTTTAGATTTTATAATTTTTTGTTAATCCTATTTCTTCCTTTTATCCTAATATTTTTTTTTATAAGGTTTTTTTTGTCAAAAGAGACTGCAAAAAGTATTCGAGAAAAATTTTTTTTCTTGAAAAAATCTAGACCCAAAGGAAAACTAATTTGGATTAACGGAGTAAGCATAGGAGAAGCAAAATCCGGAATTACTATTGCTAAAGAATTTTTAATTAATAAGCCTAATTACAATATTCTGTTTAGCACTTCCACTATCTCCGCATACCAAGAAATAGCTAAACAAAAAGAAAAAATAATATTAGTTTATTTACCAATCGATTTTGAATTTTTGATAAAAAGATTCATTAAACATTGGAAGCCTGATTTAACAATTTTTATGGAATCTGAAATATGGCCTAATATTATTAAAGGATTAAGTGATAAAAAACTTAGATTCACCATTATAAATGGAAGAATGTCAGATAAATCTTTTTTTTTGTGGAAAACATTTAATTATTTTACAAAATCTATCTTCAATAAAGTTGATTATTGTATGACACAAGACGAAAAATCAAGGAATAGATTTAAAAAACTTGGTGTTAAAAATACAAAAAATGGAACAAACGTTAAATTTTTGAGCAATAAATTAATTTTTGAAAAAAAAAAATTTTTGTCACTGAAAAAAAAATTAAACAAAAGAATTATTATTACATTTTTTAGTACTCATAAAAATGAAGAAATTATTCTCATTAAGTGCTTTAAATTATTAAAAAAAAAATTCCAAAACTTATTATTCGTAATTATTCCTAGACATTTAAAAAATTCTGATGGAATAAGAAAGAATCTGAAAAAAAATAACCTATATTTTGGAACTAGATCTTTTAAACAAGATTTAACGAAAGAGCATAAATTTTATATTGCAGACACATTTGGCGAGTTAGGTTTATTTTTCTCATTGTCAAAAATTAGTATTGTTGGGGGTTCATTTGCCAATAAAGGTGGACACAACCCAATAGAAACATCTCACTTTAAATGTGTTGTAATTTTTGGTCCAAACATGCAAAACTTTGAAGAAATTAAAGAAAAAATTTTACAAACAAAATCTGGTTTTAAGGTAAATAACTCTAAACATCTTGCAGAAACTATTTCAATATTATTAACAAATAATACTTTATTTAATAGAACCGTTGGAAATTTTTGTAAATTGAGAATGGATGAAGCAAAAAAAGTCAAAAAAATGATAAAGCAAGAATGTGGTAAAATTTAATGATAAACACACCTAGATTTTGGAGAAAGAAAAATTTTTTTTCATTCATATTAACTCCATTTTCAATTATTTACTTTTTAGGTATTAAAATATACGAATTTTTTAGTAAAGAAAAAGATATTGGTATTCCAGTTATATGTGTTGGCAATTTAGTTGCAGGAGGTTCGGGTAAAACACCAATAACAATAGAACTNAGAAAATTGTTAAATAAAGAAAAGTCTAAAATTTTCGTATTAACAAGGGGTTATAAAGGAAAACTTAATGGTCCAATGATGGTTTCGAAAAATTCAAAATATATCGATGTAAGTGATGAGGCAATTATTCATGCAAAACATGGGTTAACTTGCATGGCAAAAGACAAAAAAAAAGGTGCTGATTTTTGTAAAAAAGGTGGTGCAGACCTAATTATCATGGATGATGGCTTGCAGAGTAAGGATATTAAAAAAAAATTTAAAATTTTAGTTGTTGATGCTGAATATGGATTTGGTAATGAATTAATATTACCCGCTGGTCCTCTTAGACACTTAGTTGGTTATACTATCAAAAGATGCGATGTAATTTTAGTAATTAGAGAAAATGATGTTNAAAATTTAATTAAGATAAAAAACCAAAAAAATATTTTTTATGCTGAAAAAAAAATAAAATTAAAAAAATTAAAATATAAAAACGTTCTTGCATTTTCAGGATTGGGCAATAATGAAAGCTTTATAAATAAACTTCAAAATCTGAATATTAATTTAAAAATAACCAAAAGATTTCCAGATCATCATAAATATTCTGAGAGTGAGGTATCAAAAATTATAAAAATTGCCAGAGAGCAAAAATTATCTATAGTTTGTACTGAGAAAGATTATGTAAAGATTCCATCAAAATATAAAAAATATATCAATGTTGCTTATCTAGAAATAAAAATATTTTCATCAAAAAAGCTAATACATCTTATTAAAGAAAAATTAATAAAAATCTGACTGTGTTAAAGCAAGTGGATCAACTGGTTTTTTTTCCAGATAAATACCCCAGTGAAGATGTGGACCAGTTGCCCTTCCGGTCATTCCAACAGATCCAATTTTCTCTCCAATCACTATATCTTGGCCCTCTGATACAAAAATGTCATGTAGATGTGCAAATATTGAAATTAGTCCCAACCCATGATCAATAATTACAGTATTCCCAGTAAAAAACATTTCAAAATCTACAAGTTTTACCTTACCAGAAGATGGAGCTATTACTGGGGTGCCTTGTTTTTGCGCAATATCGATTCCATAATGAGGTCTTCTTGGCTTTGAATTTAAAATTCTCTGACTTCCAAAAACCCCAGAAAGTCTTCCATCGACAGGAAGAATAAATTTACTGCCAAATAATTTTTTTTTCTCTCCAATTTTTTTTGAAAGTTTAATTTTTTCTTTATCAACTATTATTCTTTCAATATCTTCCTTACTTGGTTCAACTTTTTTTTTTGGGAGACCACTTATTCTCTCAATTTTATACTTTTTTTTTTTTACTTTAAAAATTTTTAAAGTTTCATTAAATTTTATACTAATTTCATCTTTGTACTTTCTACCAAATGCAAAAATGAATTCTCCATTACTAAAGGTTTTCATTTCTATTCCGTCAATTATAATTTTATCTGTATTATTTATTTTTCCTGTAATCAAACCTCCTTCACAAAAACAACCAAAAAGATTTGGGAATTCATCTGCAAGAATAAATTGCCAATTAAAAAAAATAAAAACAAAAAAAAGAAACTTCATCTAATTTTTTTAGCCTCTGTTTTATTTTTAAAAAATTCAATTTGAAATTTCTCATCGATTTTTAACTCATCATCACTAACAATTATTTTATCGTTTTTTCGAACAACTGAAAAACCTCTTTTCATGGTTTCTTTGTAAGAAAGAATATTTAATTGCTTAGTTTTAAAAGTTAAATTTGATTTTTTATTTTGAAAAGAGAAGTTTATTTGTGAATCAAGTTTNTTAAANACTGATGATATTCTCTCAGAAAANAGAATTAGCATATCGAAAATTTTTGTAAAACTTAATTTCTTCGAAGTTTCTAAGTATTTATTTTTTTTATAAGAAATTTTATTTTTTAAAAACGAAAAAAGTTTTTGACTTGCTAAATCTATACTCTGAAAGTGCAAATTTAAAATATTTTTTGGATCAATTATCTTTGATTCATATATTTTTAAAGTATTAGATTTATCTTTAAGTAAGTTTATTATAGTTTTTTCTAATCCCAGAAATTTGTCTGAAATTCTTAATAAAATTTGATTTCTGTCTGGTACGGCTAATTCAGCAGCAGCTGATGGAGTAGGTGCTCTTAAGTCGGAAACAAAGTCACACAAAGTAACATCTGTTTCGTGTCCTATTGCTGAGATAATTGGAATTTGGGAGTTAAAAATTTTTCTTACTAATTTTTCTTCGTTAAATGTCATGAGGTCTTCCAAACTTCCACCTCCTCTTGCTAAAATTATCACATTAGGTTTAAATTTCTCTTTTAACAAATGATTATTAAAAAAATCTATTCCAGCACAAATTTGGTTTAAACTTCCTTCACCTTGAACCTTAGCTGGAAATAAAATTAAATTTGTTGGAAATCTATCCCTTATCCTATGTATTATATCTTTAAAAACTGCTCCTGTCTCAGACGTTACAATACCAATATTTTTTGGCATTTTTGGAATTTCTTTCTTTTTATCTAAATCAAACAATCCCTCAGCTAGAAATTTTTTTTTTCTTTCTTCTAATATTTTTAAAAGCTCACCTTCTCCCTGATATTCTACTTGATCGACTACTAACTGATACTTAGACTGAGGAGCATATGTTGTGATTTTGCCCTTAACTAAGACAAATTGTCCATCTTCTATTTTTACTTTTAAATTATTAACGTTTGATCTCCAACAAACACCAGAAAGGATACTCTCTTTATCCTTTAGTGTAAAATAAACATGTCCAGACGAATGTCTCTTAACTTGATTAATCTCCCCAATAACTTTTATAATTCTAAAATTTCCCTCAATTATATTTTTTATAGATTTATTAAGCTGAGTTACAGTATATTCAGAAGTATTAGAAAATTTATTCATAATCGTAAATAGTTTATAACAAAATAATGAAAAAAAAATTGAATATTTTAGTGATTGGTAGTGGTGCTAGAGAGCATGCAATTTGTTGGTCTTTAAGCAGAGCAAAAAAAACTAACGAATTATTTTGTATTCCAGGAAATGCAGGGATATCACAGATAGCTAAATGTAAAGAGATAGACCCTAATGATAAAAAAGATATACTCAATTTTTGTAAAGAAAAAAAAATAGATTTAGTTGTAATTGGGCCTGAAGAATATTTGGCAAACGGATTAAGCGACTTTTTAATTAAAAATAAAATTAATACTTTTGGGCCTAGCAAAAAAGCATCAAAATTAGAAAGTTCAAAGTCTTTTGCAAAAAAGTTCCTAATTAAAAATAAAATACCTACGCCGGTACATAAAGAATTTAAATCATTTATAGAAGCAAAAAGATTTCTTAAAAAAAGCAAATTTCCCCTCGTTATCAAAGCAGATGGGCTAGCATCTGGAAAGGGTGTAATTATTTGCCAAAAATTAAGTGAGGGAGTTTCAACTTTAGACGAAATTTTAAAAAAAAAAAAATTTGGTGATGCTGGAAAAAAAATAATTATAGAAGAATTTATTGAAGGGTATGAAATAAGCTTTTTTGCTTTTTTTGATAAAAAATCTTTTCTACCTTTAGGATATGCATTAGACCATAAAAAGGCATATGAAAATGATATTGGACCAAATACAGGAGGAATGGGATGCTTCACTCCATCAAGACTAGTAAACAAAAGATTAGTAGAAAAAATTTACCAAAATATTGTTAAAAAAACATTTCACGGACTCAAAAAAGATAAAATTATTTATAGAGGTATAATTTTCTTTGGTCTAATGATTAAAAATAATATGCCATTTGTTATTGAATATAATGTAAGATTTGGAGACCCTGAGTGCCAAACACTTTTAAGAGATTTAAAAACGGATCTTTTAGATATTTTTCTAGCTACAACTGAGGATAGCCTATCAAGAATTAAAATATCAAAATATAATATGAAAATAGTTTGTGTTGTTCTTGCTTCACTGGGTTATCCTGAAAATTATAAAAAAAACAAATTGTTGAATAATTTAAACAAAGCTAAAAAACAAAAAAATATAGAGATATTTCACGCAGGTACAAAATTAGTAAAAAATAAGTTTTATTCAAATGGAGGAAGAGTTCTTTCGGTTACAGCAAAATCAACAACGATTGAAAGTGCAAGAAAAATAGCTTACAAAACAATTAAAATAATTAACTGGAAATCAGGTTTTTTTCGAAAGGATATTGGGATAAAAAATAAATAATTATCTAAGTTTTTTAAAAAAATTTTTCAGTAGTTTATTGCATTCTTTTTCATTGATTCCTCCATGAAAGGAATAACCGTTCAGTTCTTTATGATATTTATTTTTTTTATTTTCAAAAATTTTTGCACTTTGCGAATAAGCCCCAAAATAAACCTTTTTTATTCCTGTGAAATGAATAGCTGCTTCACACATTTTACATGGCTCTAAGGTTACATAAAGAGAACAACCTATCAATCTTTGATTTTTTTTTTTTTTGCATGCCATTCTTATTGCCATTATTTCAGCATGAGATGTGGGATCACTATTTTTTATTGACGAATTATATCCGTAGCCAATTACGCTACCATCTTCGTCAGCTATTACACAACCAACTGGCACCTCATTTAATTCTAGAGATTTAAATGCCAAATTAATTGCATAATCCATTAAATCATTATCAATATTTTTCAACTAATACTTCGCATCCTGAATTTATATTTTTTAATTTTTTTAAATCAAATTTTGTCTTACCCCATACATTGCATTTATCAGCTAATCTAATTTCATCTCCAACTGAAATTGGTGTTTTTCCAAATCCTATTGCAATAGCTTTTCCTGCAGACCAATACACAATTTCTCCAAAATTTATTACTTCCTTTGCATCACTCTCCAATTCTGCTGAAGCAGAAACATAAAAATAGACTTCTTCACCCCAAACATTAATTTTTGAATTGATTGGTAAACTATCCCAAATTTTTTTTGCAGTTTCAGAATTATTTAAATCAACTATAATTTCAAAATTTTTTATACAGATTTTACATTTTTTTTGCATATAATAATCATAACACTAAAACAAACACTTTTAAAATGCTATGAAAAGTCCCGTAATTGGAATCACGCTTGACGCTGAAAATAATAAAAATTACTCAAAGTTCCCTTGGTATGCTTCGAGAAGAAACTACTCTGACTCAGTTGTTCTAGCTGGAGGAATACCTCTTTTTTTACCTCATAATTTGAATATGATTGAAGAGTTTATTGAAATCGTAGACGGTATCATCATTACGGGGGGTGATTTTGATGTAGACCCCAAAATATACGGAGAAAAAATTAATAGTGACAAAGTGTCAACAAAGAACGATAGAACTGAGTTTGAATTTGAAATTTTAAAAAAAGCAATAAAGTTTAGTATCCCAGTTCTGGGAATATGTGGTGGACAACAATTATTGAATGTAGTTTTGGGAGGCACATTAATCCAACATATACCCGATGTAATAAAGGGAAAAATAAACCATGAGCAAACTAATCCCAGAGATGAACCAAGCCATCAGGTAAATATAATTAAAAATACTAAACTTCACAAGATTATAAATGCTGATAATATGTTTGTAAATTCTGCTCATCATCAGGCAGTAAAGAAATTAGGTAAAAATTTAATAGTAAATTGTTCAACTGAGGATGGGGTAATAGAAGGAATTGAAAATCCAAACGCAGAATTTTGTCTTGGAGTACAGTGGCACCCCGAATTTCTTATTGATAAAAAAGATATAGAAATTTTTAAAAGTTTAATAGAAAGTTCAAGAAAACTTGAAAAATAAAATCATAAGATTGTCAAAAATAATTTCTCACGCAGGGATTTGTTCTAGACGGGAGGCTGAGAAACTTATATGTAATGAGCAAGTTAAAATAAATGGTAAAATTTTTAAAGAATTTTCTATTTGTAATAACGAGATTCAAACAATTTCTGTTTCAGGAAAAGAATTAACAAGAGAAAAAAACCGTGTATGGATTTTTAACAAACCAATTGGCTATGTATCATCAAATAAAGAACAAAAGAATCAAAAAAGTTTGTTTAGATTGTTTCCTAATTATATCCCAAGAGTTGTAACTGTTGGTAGGCTGGATATTATGTCAGAAGGATTAATGATCGTAACAAATAACCCAGCTATTTCTGCATTTTTAGAGAATCCCAAAAATAAAATAAAAAGGAAATATTTAGTTAATGTAAAAGGAGAAATCACTAAACATCTGATCGAAAAAACTAAAAAGAAATTACTTATAAATGGTGAATTTTATAGAAAAATTAAATTAGAGGTTATTTTTTCAAAAAAAAATTTTCACTCTCTAGAAATAGAGTTATCTGAGGGTAAAAACAGAGAAATAAGAAAAATATTAAGTTACTTTGATTTAAAAATTAAAAAACTTAAGAGGATTCAATACGGTCCTTTTCAACTAGGATCACTTGAAATTGGAAATTTAAAAGAGATTTCTGATAAAAAATTGTCTATTTTTTTGAAAAAAGTTAAATTTAAAAATGAGAATAATTTCTGGTAAATTTAAAGGTAAAAAACTTTTTACCCCAAATGATAAAGCAATCAGACCAACATCTGACAGAGCAAAAGAAATGATTTTCAATACTTTAAATTCTTATTTCGCTAATAAAAAAATAAATTTTGACAATTTGACTGTTCTTGACTGTTTCTGTGGATCTGGGGCAATCGGGTTAGAATTTCTTTCACGCGGAACAAAAAAAGTAATTTTTGTTGATAATTCTTTAGAGTCAATTAATTTAACAAAAAAAAATTATTTTTCTTTAAATATTAATAAGAAGGTTACCTTTTTAAATGTTGATTATAAAAAAATTACAATGAACGAATCAAAAATAAATTTTTTTTATTTAGATCCCCCGTACAAAAAAATAGATATTAGAGATATTCTGATTTCTTTTTCACTAAAAAAAATTTTTGCCAAAAATGTTTTAGGAGTTATAGAAAATCCTCTTGATACTGAATTAAAGAGTATTGAAGGTTATAAGATTTGGGGAGAAAAAAAAATATCTAAATCTTTATTTTATTTTATTAAAAAAATTAAGTAGTTTATTTTCTTCCAAAAAGTCTTTCAATATCATTTAACTTTAGTTCTACGTATGTGGGTCTTCCGTGATTGCATTGACCAGAAAAAGGTGTTGTTTCCATTTTTCTTAGTAAATCATTCATCTCATTAATTTGCATCTCTCTTCCTGCTCTAATTGAACCATGGCAAGCCATTTTTGAACAAATTTTGTTTATTTGTTCTTTAACAGAAGACGAATCATTATTTTCAATCAACTCATTTATTATATCAAGCGCAAGTATTTTAACATCGCAATCTGATAATATTGCTGGAATTTCGCGTACGATGATTGAGTCATTTCCAAAGGGCTCAATAACTAAACCGTAATTCCTAACCTTATCTAGTAAATCTACAAGAACATTAAGCATTGATTTATCAAGATCTATAACAACTGGAATTAGTAATATTTGTGTTTTAATATTTTTATTGTAAATTTCACTTTTCATCCTTTCATAAACAATTCTTTCATGAGCTGCATGTTGGTCAACAACAACTATCCCTTCATTTGTTTGCGAAATAATATATGTATTATGAAATTGGCTTTTTGCATATCCGAGGGGAAAATTTTTTTTTTGATTAATATTCTCAGACTCTAACTTATCGTTTATTGATTCCAGGTTTAAGGAGCTACTCTCAGAAGGGTCATTTAATTCAAGTAAACTTTGTGAGGTGAACTTTGAAAATTTATCTATAGCTCTTTCTGTATTTACTGTGCTCGCAAAATGATTAACTTTTTTTAAATTATTTTTTACTAAACTAATAATTCTAGATCTTAAAGACTTAATGTCTTTAAACCTTACCTCATTCTTTGAAGGATGAACATTAACATCTACTTCAGACTTAGGACATTGAATAAAGGAAATAAACTGTGGGAATCTATCATATGAAATGAAATCGCGGTAAGCTAATTTAAATAAAACATTTAGGGATTTATCTTGTATTACTCTCTTATTTATAAATATATACTGATTGTTAGTATTGGAATGATGAAAAGTTGGAACTCCTAAAAAGCCAAAAAATCTGAAGTCATCAACTTTTTCATCAAAATATAGAGTATTTTCCAAAAATTGATTTCCTAATATCTCTGATGTCCTATTCTTTAATAAATTATAGTTGTTTGCATCATTAATTTTTTTTGTACTTAAAACAAGCTTGTTGTTTATGTAGAGTTTGAAGTTTATTTTATAATTACACATTGCCAGTTTTTGAATTATTTTTTTTATTGTTAGTGATTCATAATTCTCACTCTTTAAAAACTTTAAACGAGCAGGTGTAGAAAAAAATAAATTTCTCACAGTTATATGCGTCCCTTTTTTTTGATTTACAGGTTTTATAGATTCGGTTAAACCTGATGAAATTTCTATAGACGTACCTTCCTTATCATTTTCAGTTTTAGTTTTGATAAGCATTTCTGAGACTGAAGCTATCGAAGGTAAAGCTTCTCCCCTAAACCCTAAAGAGGATATATTATTAAAATTCTCCAAACTTAACTTTGAGGTAGCATGTCTTTTAATAGCAAGTGGAAGTTCATTTGAATTTATTCCATCTCCATTATCAGATACTATTATTTCTGTTTTACCACCATCTCTTATGTAAATATTTATTTCGTTGGCATTAGCATCTATACTGTTTTCTACAAGTTCCTTTACCGCTGAAGATGGTCTTTCTAAAACCTCACCTGCTGCAATTTTATTTATAAGATCGTCTGATAAAATTTTAATACTCATATATTTTTAATTTTTTTTGTGTCAGTATTTTTCCCTCTTCCACTGCTGGCTGGTTAAAAGGATTTACATTTACTAAATAACAACACAAGATTGTCTCAATAAAAAAGAACATCATTAAAGAACCAATACTCTCCTCATTAATTAAGTCTAGTTCAAAAAACCTGACAGGTAATTTTTTATTTTCAAGAGTTTCAATTGTTGCATCCATTTCTGCTCTTAGAAGTATTTCTAGAGATTTGTTATGAAGAATATTTATTTTATTATTACTACCATAACTACAATCTAAAATTGTTTGTTTACTTTTTTTCTTCCTGCCAATTATGGTATAAAATTTGTCTCTTGGACCATCTAAAAAAAGTTGTAACTGGCTATGTTGATCAACTGTTCCCAAAGAGTTGACCGGTGTAGTACCTTTTTTTTTTTTTCCAATACTTTCCGCCCATAATTGCTTATACCAAAAAGAAAGATTGTTTAAATTATCTATATAAGGCATTATTACTGATATATTAATACCTTTTTCTTTCAATAAAATCATTGCTAATGAAGAGTGGAATAGAGAATCAAAATTATTTTTATTTTCAATATGTTTTAAAAGTTTTTTTCCTCCCTCGATAAAACTTTCAATGTCAAACGATGTAATTGCTGCTGGAAGCAATCCAACTACAGAAAATACAGAATACCTACCCCCAACCTGACTGTTATGCTCAATAAAAAAATAATCTTCCTCCTCTTGAATTTTTTTTAGAGTACTTTTTTTTTTTTCTGTAATAACAAAAATTCTTTTTTTATAGTCTTTAGTTTTTGAAATTATTTCTTTAATCAGAAAGAACTGTGCTAGTGTTTCTATTGTCTCTCCAGACTTTGAGATGACAACTATAGAAGTTTTTTCCATATTAAGTTGTTGTAAAAGTCCATTAATTGAAACTTCATCAACATTTTCTAAAAAAAAGATTTGGGGAGTTTTTTTATTTTTAAAAAAATTTGACTTTATTGATACTAACGTTTTTCCACCAAGACTAGAACCACCTGTACCGAGAAAAATAATATTTTCAGTTTTTTTGAGTTTTTTTGCGTAAGTATAAATATCTTCAATTTTTTTTTCATAAAGATCATTTATAAATCCATACGATTTTGATTTTATATTTGAGTAGAATTTACTTTTAGCTTCTTGAAATGGCTTGGTTTTTATTTTTTTCTTAAAATTATTAAGATTAAAAATTTTTTGTGTAAAAAGCATCAAATAGAACGCTTTCCCACAATCATAAAAAAAAGATCATTTTTTTCAAAAAGCTTTGATGCCAAATTATTAACATCCCTAAGTTTAAGGCCGTCAATAATTTCTGATCTTTTATTGAAATAATCCTTACCTAGGTTGTAATATTGAACAATTTTAAGAAGCGAAGCAATTGATATTGTACTGGTAAAATTGCGAGAAAAAGAACCTTTATAATATGTTTTTGCATCTCTAAGTTCTCTTGGACTGATTCCATTATTTTTTATTTTTTCCCATTCTACTTTAACTTTAGAAATTGTTTCGTTAACTGTTTCATTTCTTGTCTGAAACCCTCCAATTATTATACCGTCATTTTCAAAGGGAACTAGATAAGAGTATATAGAATAAACTAATCCACTTTCCTCTCTAATTTCTTTGTAAAGACGGGATTGAAATCCGCCTCCACCCAATACATAATTCAAAACTCTTATAGCAAAATAATCTTGGTCTTTTCTACTAATACCTCTTTGTCCAAAAATAACTGTTGATTGTGGTGTTTCCATTTTAAAAAAATTTTGACCTTTTGCTAACTTTTTAAACTTAGGAATTTGTCTTCTTTCACCTAACTGTGGTAGTTCTCCAAAGACATAATCAATATATTTTTTTGCTGCATTAGAATCAATATCTCCTGCCAAACCAATGACTAAATTATCTTTTGTAAAATTCATTTTATGCATATCAAAAATATCTTTTCTAGAAATTTTTTTTATGGAATTAATAGTTCCCTTTATATTTCTAGAAAGTTTTGATTTTTTAAAAAAAATTTGATTAAACTTTTCTGAGGCTTGCGTTTGAATATCTGATTGATCAATTTTTATACTTGCAGTGATCTGTTTTTTAATTTTTTCAATTTCTTCAGGTTTGAATAATGGTTTATTAATCGCTTCGGATAATAACCAAAACCCCTCTTGAACCTGAGAAGAAACAACCTGAAATGTACCATCAATTTTATTTTTTTCTGCTGAAAATGAAATTTTTACTCCATTTTCTCGTAACGACAATTTAAAATCATTTGCCTTAAAGTTTTCAGTACCTTCATCTAAGAGTGAAGTCATTAAATTGGTTGCTCCCATTTTATTTTTTGGATCTAAAAATGAGCCTCCACGAAATGAAAAACTTAAGCTAACAAGTGGCAATGATGTATCTTTTATAAACCAAAAAGTGATTCCTTTATTAGTTTTTAATTCTTCAAACTCAATTGCTAAAGTTTGTTTAAATGTAAAAAGAAAAAAAATGAATATTAATATTCTTAACTTCAATTATTTAATTCTCCGATAACAAAATTTTTATTTTTTCTAAAGTTCTTTAATGCCAAAACAACGTCTTCTAAACTTATTTCATCTATTTTTTTATTTAAATTTTCTAAATCGTCTAGTTTAATGCCAATAGTAATTGCCTCTCCAACTGACTGCGCTGGGTTTAAAACTCCGTCTCTTTCATAGATAGAGTCAAAAATAAATTTTTTCTTTTCAATATCAAATCTTTTTTTAGGAATTCCTTTTTTTAATATTTCGTCAATCTCGTTATTTATTATCTCATCTATTTTATCAGTTTCTAATTTCTGGTTTGGAATTGCATAAAAATACACACTACCCTGACCTCTTGTTAACCCCTGATAATAACCTCCAATAGCAGAAAATATTTTTTGTTGGTTTACTAAATTTTCGTACAAAATACTTGAACTACCTGATGCTATAATTTTTAAGCCTATTTCAAGTGATAAACTTTTATTTATAGAATTTTTATATGAACCAACTCTATAAAATTTTTTCCATATACTTTGTTTGACAGTCGGATGGTTCATCTCAACCATAACTGATGTTTCTATTTTAGGGTCACTTATATTTTCATAGACCAAAGGATTACCTTTTCTTCTTTTTCCAAAAAATTTTTTACTTAACTTTTTTACTCTTTCAAAATCAACATCTCCTGATAATACTAAAGTCGCGTTGTTTGGTATATAATACTTTTTATAAAATTTAATAATGTCGTCAAATTTTAAGTTTTCTATTTCATGTTTCCACCCTATTATCGGTCTTCCATAATAATGATTAGGAAAAAGAATCGACCTCATTGATTCATCTAGTTTTGCTGAAGGGTCACTTTCTACTCTTTGAAATCTCTCCTCGAGAATTACTTTTTTTTCAATTTCAACATTCTTTTTAGAAAGAGTTAGATTTACCATTCTATCTGATTCCATCTGCATTATTTTCTCAAGTTCATACTTAGGAAAAACTTGATAATATGCTGTATAATCATAACTTGTAAATGCATTTTCACTTCCTCCAATCTTTGAAATAAAGTCAGAGTAATAACTGTCAGGGAATTTTTTTGTTCCTTTAAACATTAAATGCTCCATAAAGTGAGCAAGACCACTTTTACCATTTTCCTCAACTCCCGACCCAAAGTTATACCAAATCATTTGAGCAACTACTGGCGCTCTTTTATTTTCAATAACAATTACTTTTAAACCGTTTCTTAATTTAAAAGATTTCGCATCAAAAATTTTTTTTGCAAATGCGTTTGTTGTAACTAATAATAAAAATAAAATTAGAGAAGTTAATTTCATTTAGTCAATAATAGGTAATTGATCAAAAGTATTAAACTCTGACTCCTCATTTCCACTTAAAGGCAATTGGGTATTTCTGTTATCAATAATTTGTGTTGATTGTGGAACCGAAAAAGATGAAATATTACTACCTGGAAGGTACCTTCTAGAAAAATTGTACCCTTTATCGTAAACTGGCCTGTAATATAAATTTCCTCTTTTAAATCCGTCAACATATTGGCTATAAACCCATTCACCAATTGTGAATTTTTTATTTTTTTTGAACCTTTCAAGTGAATCAGAAGGGGTTGGTGAAGACTGGACATTTATTCTTGGGGAAAAATAATTTGTAATTCTTGGATAAACTGTTTGATAACTGTTCATGGGCGATGACATTTGTGGTTGAAAACGGTTTTGCGGGTTATTTCCCATTGACGTGTCTACCATCGATGCCTTTGGCTCTTTTCCAAAATCTGGGGGTAATACTAAGTCAGGAGTTTCTGTTGCCAGGCTATTGTCTACATCAGGT
The DNA here is from genome assembly GCA_002712255.1 of Alphaproteobacteria bacterium. Lineage (GTDB taxonomy): Bacteria > Pseudomonadota > Alphaproteobacteria > Methylaequorales > Methylaequoraceae > MED-G10. Next base: position 34,786 of record PATB01000006.1, on the reverse strand, counting down.
TTACCAAGACCAGTTAAGTCAGAAAATGTCTCACAAGACGTAGAAAGAAATAAAAAGGGTATTAGAATTGAAATTCTACTCAAAATCATCACAAACATAACCTCCATTTACTAAATCTTCTTTAACTCTTACACAATCATTCTGAATTGCAAAAAGTTCCATTTCCTCATCTTTAGACAACATTTTGGGTAAAATTTTTGTTTTTGGTTGTTCCAAACTTTGGATTGGTTCATTCTGAACTTGGGGACGTGAAATGCTATTTAAACTATTATAATACGAATATGGTACAACTGGATTTGCCTGGTCAATCGAATATTGAGGAAAAGGTGGAGGTGGAGGTGCCAAGAGTGGCGTACCATTTGGTCCCACAAAATAATATTGTCTTGCACTTCTATATATAGGATCGTAATAAGGTTGAGGCTGTGCTAATGGCATTGGGATGTTTTGTTGGGGTAATTCCTGTGTTATAAAGTTTTGATCAGGGATTGCATAATCAGGAACTTCAACGGCCTCTTCAATTACTATTGCTTCACTTTGTTCCGGTTCATCGGACTCATCATCCCAAAAATTTACAGTATTATAAATATAATCTCCTGCCTCTGAAATCGATTCCATTGTTGAGTCAAAGGTAGATTCAAGTGTAGAACATGAGACCAAGTAAAAAGAGCTAATTAATAAAAAAGATCTTTTGAATAATTTTAATCCAATCATTTACATACTATATGTGGTATCTGCCTATATTCAAAACACAAATATTTTGTTGTTATTTTTATATTCATATCATTACTTTATATGTTTGAAAAGGGATTTTTATCACTTTTTCTCAGGTTTTTTAAAAAAAATTCTCCAAAAAAAGATTAAACCACCAATTGTTATAAATGAATCAGCAAAATTAAAGGCCGGCCAATGTAAATTATTATAATGAAAATCAAAAAAATCAATTACATAGTTGTTAATTACTCTATCCAAACCATTTCCCAAAGCGCCTCCCAATATAAGGGATAAACCAATAATTTCCCAGAGTTCATGGGTAAGTTTTATTATAAAAATAATATAAGCACTTATTAAAAAAGATAAAATTCCTAAGTAAAATGATGCATCATAACTAGAAAAAATTCCAAAGCTTATTCCTCTGTTTTCAACATACACAATGTTAAAAAAATTAAAAATGCGTATTCCACTCTCAATTTTATCCTTTTCTAAGAAAACTAGGATCTTTGTTCCTTGATCAATAAAAATTAAAAAAATGACTATTAAAGTAACAAATGTAAATTTTCTCTTAATTTTTTTCATTTACCACGCTTTGGCATCTGTTGCAAAGTTCTGAAAATTTTTGAGTAAAAATTTTCCAACATCTTGGACATTTTACGCCCTTATTAATTTCAACTTTCATTTTAATTTTTGAATTATCATTGCTACTTATGAAAGAATCATCAAAATTTTTTGCGTAATTTACCTCGGACGATATAAGTACCTCTGAAAGATCAATTGTTTTTAATGCACTTTCATATGTCTTATCATCCAAAAATAAATGAACTTTAGCTTCCATACTTGATTTTATTTCCTTTTCATTTCTCTTTTCTTCAACAATATTCAAAAATAAATTTCTTATTTCAAAAATTTTATCCCAGTCTTCACCAATTTTTTTGTTATTCCAATGATCTGGACATTTCAACCTTTTCAACAAATGACAACTCTCTTGGGCATCTTTATCTACCTCATTTTTCCAACACTGCCATGCCTCCTCAGTCGTAAAAGGAATAATAGGCGATAACCATCTAATCAAATACTCGAAAACAACCTTCATTACAAATTTTGTTGATTTTACTTTTTCAGATTTAACTGAATCGCAATACAAAGAATCTTTTCGAATATCAAAGAAAAAAGATGACAATTCACTACCACAAAAATTTAAAACAATTTGAAAAACTTTACTAAAATTAAAAGAATCATAAAAAGTATTAATTTGAGAATTTAAGTGAAAAATTCTGTGTAAAATTAGTTTTTCAATTTCGGGTAATATTTCGTATTTTATATTTTCTTCAACGTTTAAATAATTTAAATTGCCAATTAAAAATCTTAAAGTATTTCTAATTTTTCTATAACTCTCTGATTGTCTTTTAATATTTTCAAAACTTATTTTAATATCTTCATTAAAATTTGAACTCGCAACCCAAATCCTTAAAATATCTGCACCATATTTACTTATCACGTCCTTTGGAGAAATCACATTACCCAATGATTTAGACATTTTTTTTCCATTTTCATCAATCACAAAACCGTGAGTGAGTACAGATTTATATGGACTTTCACCATAAATTGCGCAGGACTCTAACAAGGATGTTTGAAACCAACCCCTATGTTGGTCTGAACCTTCAAGATATAGATCAGCTTGTTTAATTCCATTATTTTTTAAAACATACACATGACTAGATCCAGAATCAAACCACACATCAAGTATAGAAAAGACTTTTTCGAAATCGTTTGCATTATATTTTTCAGGTAGAAAATTTTCATTGGGTAAAGTAAACCAACTATCTACTCCTTCTTTTTTTAGAATTTCAATTATTTTTTTATTTACATTATTGTCAATAAGTGGTTTTTGAGTTTCTTTTGATAAAAATACTGTAATTGGCACTCCCCAATTTCTTTGACGAGAAACACACCAATCAGGACGATCTTTAACCATAGATAAAATTCTTTTTTTACTATTTTCGGGAATCCAGTCTACATTATCAATTTGATCTATAGCTTTTTTCCTAAGGTTATTTTTGTCCATTGAAATGAACCATTGTGAGGTAGCTCTAAAAATTAGAGGTGCTTTTGATCTCCATGAATGAGGGTAACTATGGCTATAATTTGAATTAGAAACAAGTTTTCCAAACTTATCTAATTGTTCTATTACCTTTTCATCAGATTTGAATATGTGCATTCCCTCAAAGAAATTAATATTTTTTTCATAAACTCCTTTTTCATTTACTGTTGGATCATTGCCTAAATTATGAATTTGACCTAGATCAAAGTCTTCTTGACCATGATTTGGAGCAATATGCACAAAACCCGTACCATTTTCCGCAGTCACATGATCACTGGGAAAAACTTTTACATCGTAATTAAATCCCAATGATTCTAGTGGATGTTTACAAGTGAACTCTCCAATTTTTTTATTTGAAATGTATTCAAGATCTCTGAATGAATTAATTTCATTTGATTTAATAAAATCTGATAATAGATCTTCCGCAATAATTAACTTTTCATTTTTTATCAAGTTAAGCTTAGGATGATCTTGCTCTATATTTATAATTTTGTATTTTAATTCTTCTGAATAAGCTAAACCTTTATTACAAGGAATGGTCCATGGAGTAGTTGTCCAAATAATTATTGATAAATTATCTTCAGACTTAACTGGAAATTTAACAAAAATTGAACTGGAAACTTTATCATGATATTCAATTTCCGCCTCCGCAAGTGCTGTTTGTTCAACAACTGACCACATAACTGGTTTGAAGCCTAGAAATAAATCTCCTTTTTCTAAAAATTTTAATAATTCTTTTACTATTGTTATTTCAGAATCTTTAGTCATGGTAAGATAAATTTTCTCCCAATCTGTTTGAATTCCAAATCTACAAAATTGTTTTCTTTGTTCATCTACCCAGTGATCTGCAAAATCTCTGCATTCTTTTCTGAATTGAATTACATCAATTTCATCTTTGTTTACCCCTTTTTTTTTAAACTTTTCTTCAACTTTCCATTCTATAGGTAGACCATGGCAGTCCCATCCTGGAATAAAATCTACATCAAAATTATCCTGAAATTTTAATCTGCAAACAATATCTTTCAAAATCTTATTTAATGCATGTCCTAAATGAAGGTCTCCATTAGCATAGGGTGGTCCATCGTGAAGAATATATTTTTTTTCATTCAGACAATTTTTTTTTAGAGTTTGGAAAATTTTCTTTTCTTTCCAAAAATCAATTCTCAAGTTTTCTGTCTCAGATAAGTTAGCCTTCATTGCAAAAGCCGTCGAAGGAAGATTGATTGTTTTAGAAAAATCTGTCATTTTTTATTGTATTGATATCCTTTATAATCTGATCCTTTAATTTCTCAATAGATTCAAATTTTTTTTCCTTTCTAATAAGTTTGATAAAATCAACTTTGAGTTTTTTTCCATAAATATTTTTTTCAAAATCAAATAAATGAACCTCCAATAATGGTTCATTTTTATCAAAAGTAGGTTTAACGCCATAATTTGCAATTCCTTTTAAGGTCTTTTTAAAATTTGAATTTAATATTTCAACGTTGACATAGTAAACCCCATAATACAAATCGCAATAGTCCTTAATTTTCATATTTGCTGTTTTAAATCCAATTTGTCTTGCTTTTTTTTCTCCAGAAATTACTCTTGAGATTATTTGCCAGTTTCTCGATAACATTTTATTAGCTTTTTTCAGGTTACCATTCCTTAGGTTTTTTCGAATTTGAGATGAGGATATTTCATTTTCTTTAATTTTTAATTCGGGAACCTCTGTAAATAAAAAATTACTTGTTTTTTTTGAATAAGAATTCATTGTGTTAACATTCCCTGATTGTTTATTTCCAAAAACAAAATCAAATCCAGTTACAACATGTGAAACATTTAATTTTTTTATTAGAATATCTTCAATAAAATCGATAGGTTTAACACTTACTAGTGTTGAATTAAATTTTATATTCAACATAAAATCAACACCCATTTGCTTTAAAAGTAAGTATTTAACTTTAAAAGGAGATAGCCGGAAAAAAAAAAAATCTTTTCTAAAAAAACATTTTGGATGCGGCTCGAAAGTAAGTACTCCAACTTTACTTTTTTTCTTTGAAATTTTTATTGCCTGTCTTATAACTTTTTGATGACCAATATGAACTCCATCAAAATTACCAATTGCAATTACAGAATTTAAAAATACATTAGGGATTCTGAATGATCTAAAGACTTTCATCTAATTATTGAGTTCTTTTTTCGAATTAACTAATATTTCAGCTTCTCCAGTAAGTATTTTTTTTTCTGATTTAAAACATTCTGTAAGAAGTTTTACTCTTTTTTTTTCTTTGTTAATTTCTAGGACAGAAATATTTACAGAAATTTCTTCATCAATGTAAACTGGAGCTAAAAATTTTAAAGACTGATTTATATAGATGCTCCCCGGACCAGGAAGTTTTGTAGCAATCACGGTTGAAATTAAACTGGCTGATAAGAATCCATGAGCAATTCTTTTTTTGAAAATAGTATACTTTGCAAAATCTTCATTTATATGAACTGGGTTATCATCTCCAGTTATTGTAGAAAATTGATTAATGTCATTTTCCGTTATCTTTTTTTTTAAAACAGCTTTTTGACCAACCTTTAAATCTTCAATAAAAAAACCGTGAAGTTTTTTAAAATTATTATCATTCATTATAAATATCCTAATAATTATTATTAAAATTTAATTATTTTAACTTAAATCCAAAAGAGCTTCAGTATATTCTTTTGCTCTGAAATTTATTAAGTCTTCTTTCTGTTCTCCTGTTCCAACAAAACTTATTGGAAGATTAAGTAATTGCGCAATTGGGATCAAAACACCCCCCTTTGCTGTTCCATCAAGTTTTGTAATTATTATACTGTCAATATCACATATTTCTTTAAAAACTTCCGCTTGTTTTACAGAATTTTGTCCAATATTACCGTCTAAAACCAAAGCAATTTCAGTGGGGTATTTTTCATCAATTTTTTTTATCACTCTGATAATTTTTGAAAGCTCATTCATTAAATCGTTTTTATTGTGTAATCTTCCAGCAGTATCAATAATCAATATATCTATCTTTTTTTCAATGGCTTGTTTCACTGATTCATAAGCTAAAGCTGCAGGGTCAGAATTTTCTTTGGCTGAAAAAAACTCTGACTTAGTTCTTTCAGACCAAATTTTTAGCTGGTCTACTGCTGCAGCTCTGAATGTATCAGCAGCTACCAAACCAACTTTTTTTCCATCAGTAAAAAATTTATGAGCAATTTTCCCGACAGTTGCCGTTTTTCCAACACCATTAACCCCTACAACAAGACAGACATATGGTTTGGTTTTTTTGTCTATTTTTTTTTCTAAAGGTTCTAGTAAATTAATTATTTTTTTTTGAATAATTTTCTTTATTTTTGTAACATTTGGGTCAATCATTTTTGATTTTCTGAGATCCTCAATGACTTCTAATGAAAATTTAACCCCCATGTCTGACGAAATTAATATTTCTTCTAATTGAGAGAGTGTTTCTTCATCAATTCTTTTTCCTTTAATAACTTTTTTTATACTTGTAGAAATTTTTTCTGAAGATTTTGAAAGTCCACTTTTAAGTTTTTTAAACCATCCAAAAACCATTATACTTCAACCTGAAACTTACCATCATTTATTGAAATTACTTTTGCCCTAATTAAGGAACCTGATTTTATTTTATTTTTTTGTGAGCGCAACACTACTTTGAAATAGTTATCCGTATAACTCAAGCTATCAGATTCATATAAAAATGTTTCTTTCATACCAATTTTGTTTTGCATTATTTTTTTTTTTATATTTTCAGAAAATCTTTTTGCTATTAACACTCTTTCATTTATCAATTCTTTTTTAACTTGAGGCATTTTTGCCGCTGGTGTTCCTTCTTTTGGGGAAAATGGAAATATGTGAACATTTGAAATTTGACATTTTGAAATTAGATTCATCGAGTTTTGAAAGTGTTCTTCTGTTTCTGTTGGAAATCCAACAATTAGATCAGCTCCAAAAGTGATATTCTTTCTGAAAGATTTCAGATTATTGCATATACCTAAAACCATCTCCCTATTATGTCTTCTTTTCATTCTTTTAAGAATTAAATTATCTCCAGACTGAAGAGACAAATGGAGGTAGGGCATTAATCTTTTTTCAAACTTGAATAAATCAAATAGGTCTTCATCAATTTCTGCTGGATCAATTGAGGATAGTCTTAACCTAGAAAGGTTTGGAAAAAGTTTAAATAGTCTTTTTAAAATATTACCGAGTTTTGGTTTACCTTTTAAATCCTCACCATATGATGTTAAGTCAACGCCAGTAAGAACAATTTCGGTAAAACCGTTTTTCAATATTTTTTCAACCCTTTTTGAGATTTCAGAAAAAGGTAAACTAATAGCATTTCCTCTCCCATAAGGGATGATACAAAAGGTACATCTATGATTGCAACCCTGTTGTATTTGTAACATTGCTCTTGTTCTTTCTGTTGATATAAAGTCGATAGAGGGAAAATTAAAATTATTTGCTTTAACCTTTTTCTTGTTAACATAAGAATTAGGATTTGTTTTAAATTTATTATCAATTATCCTAGAAATTTTTTTTAAACTTTTAAATCTACTTTTTTCAACTTGACTAGCACAACCTGTTACAATTACCTCGCTATTAGGGTAATCCTTTAAAGCTTTTTTTACAGCTTGCAATGATTTTTGAACTGCATTGTTTGTAACAGCGCATGTATTTATAACTACTTTTGTAACATCTTTTTCTTTTTTTAAGATATTTTCAATAATTTCNGATTCAAAAAAATTCAACCTACATCCAAGATTTATAACTTTACTTTTATTTGATAATTTTTTCATTGCTCTAACCCTGAAAACTCTATTTTTCCTTCAAAAACTATATCAGCTTTACCTATCATTAATATATTATTGTCCTGACAAATTTCTATTTCCAACGATCCACCNGACATGGTAACAATAACTTTTTTTTCAACCAAATTTAATTTATTAGAAGCAACTACACTTGCGCAAGCCCCAGTTCCACAGGCCTGAGTAATGCCAACACCTCTTTCATAAGTAATCACACTTATATCATTTTTTGAATTTACCTTAACAACTGAAATATTTACACCATTTAAAAAAAGTTTGGTTTTTTTTATTTTTTCTGCATCTTTTTTCAACATTTTTATATCCAAAGTTTCAGCAAAAAAAATTAAATGAGGATTTCCAATATTTATTGCCATTCCATTTTTCAAATAATCATAACTAAAATCTAAATTTGTAGTGTCAATATTTCTACATAATGGTATATCTTTCCACTCAAATTTTGGCACTCCTATGTTTACACTAATTTTATTTTGATTGATGTACTCAATATCAATTAATCCAGCTTTTGTTTCTACCAAGCAATTTTTTTTTTTAGTTTTGTTGTAATTTAATTTACCAACACACCTAAGAGCGTTTCCACAAATCTCTGCTTCCGATCCATCAGAATTGAAAAAAGTAGCTTCATAATCAACTAAATCATTTTCAGACTTTTTTAAAAATAATGACAAATCGCAACCTATACCAATTTTTCTATTTGATAAATTTCGTATCAGTTTTTTTGAAGGCAAAGAACCATCCCAAAAGAAAACAACAAAATCGTTTCCCAACCCTTGCATTTTGATAAATTTTTTTTGTTCCATTTTTTTAAATAAATTACTTTAAGAACTAAAGGTTTTTTGATATAAAAACAACAAATTTAATTTAGTCAGTCCACGAGTTTCGTGCACTGACTTTTTTTGTTTATATACAGTATATAATGTTTGAAAATTTAACTGACAAAATCACTAGCATATTTGATAAGCTCAAGGGAAAAGGTATCATCGATGAAGTGTCTCTTAACGAAGCATTAAGAGAGATACGAATAGCATTGTTAGAATCTGATGTATCAATTAAAGTCGCAAAAGATTTTATTGACAAAGTAAAGGCAAAAGCTCTAGGCAAAGAAGTTATCAAAAGTATTTCACCTAGCCAAATGGTTGTGAAAATTGTTAATGATGAATTAACTGATCTTTTAGGTTCTGAAAGTTATGAAGTAAATTTACAGTCAAAACCACCTGCCATTATTTTAATGGTTGGGCTACAAGGTTCAGGAAAAACAACTACATCAGCCAAACTTGCCAAATGGATTGAAAAAAACAAAAAAAAAAAAGTGCTTATGGCCTCTCTAGATATATATAGACCAGCAGCTCAGGAGCAACTTGTAACTTTAGGTGAAAGCAATAAGATAGATGTTTTGCCCAAACAAGATAAAAAAAAACCAATAGAAATTGCTAATTTTGCCAAAAAAGAGGCTGAAAACAATGATTATGATGTTCTAATTCTTGATAGTGCAGGAAGAAATCATATTGATAAAAAGATGATGTTAGAAATTAAAGAAATTTCAGAATTTAGTAAATTCACAGAAATTTTTTTCGTTAGTGATTCTTTAACTGGTCAAGATGCAGTAAACACAGCAGCTAGCTTTTCAGAAAAAATCAATCTAACAGGTATCATTTTAACAAGACTGGATGGTGATGGTAGAGGAGGAGCTGCTCTATCAATGAAAGAAACAATTGATAAGCCAATAAAATTTATTGGAGTTGGAGAAAAAATTGATGATTTAGAGGTTTTTCACCCTGAGAGGATAGCCAACAGAATCTTAGGAATGGGAGATGTCGTATCATTAGTTGAGAAAGCATCAGAACAAATTGATAAAGAGGATGCTGAAAAACTTCAGAAAAAAATTCTTAAAGGTAAATTTTCTCTAACTGATTATTCTAAACAACTTGATCAACTTACAAAAATGGGTGGAATTCAAGGATTCTTGAAATATTTACCTGGAATGTCAGGGTTGAAAGAAAAAGTTGAACAGTCAATGGAGAATAATGATATTTTTAAAAAACAAAAAGCCATTATTTCATCAATGACAAAGAAAGAAAAAAATTTTCCCGACATTGTTAAAGCGTCAAGAAAGATTAGAATTTCAAAAGGATCAGGTACCTCTGTACAAGACATAAACAAATTGCTTAAACAATTTAAAAAAATGAGTCAAATGATGAAAAAAATGGGTAAAAATAAGAATCTAGAGAATATGATGTCTTCTGGACAAATGGGTGATTTGCAATCTTTACTAAATAAAAATAAATTTTAACCAAAGGAGATTAAAAATGGCAGTAGCACTAAGATTATCAAGAGGAGGTTCAAAAAAAAGACCTTTTTTTAGAATTGTAGCAGCTGATATAAGGGCGCCAAGAGACGGTAGATATCTTGAAAGACTTGGAACTTACAACCCTATGAAAGAAAAAAGTGATCCAGAAAGGATAACGCTTAACACGGAAAGAATAAAATATTGGTTATCTGTTGGAGCCAAACCAACCGAAAGAGTTCAAAAATTTTTAGCAACTGAAAAACTTGCAGAAAAGCCAATAATTACAAAACAGACAAAACAAGACAAACCTAAAAAGAAAACATTAGAAAAACTTAAAGCTAAGGAAGAAAAATTAAAAGCAAAAGAGCAAGCAGCAGCCGCGCCAACCCCTGAACAGCCTGCCGCTGAAAAACCTGCTGAAGCCGCGCCAACCCCTGAACAGCCTGTCGCTGAAAAACCTGCTGAAGCCGCGCCAACCCCTGAACAGCCTGCCGCTGAAAAACCTGCTGAAGCCGCAGCGCCTGAACAATCTGCAGAAGTTGTCGATAGTGAAACAGAAAAGAAAGAAAAATAAAATGAAAATTTTCTAGAGAAAAAATGGAAAAAAAAATCCCTTTTAAAACAAACTTTATAGTTGTTGCNCAATTTGGAAAAACTAGAGGTGTAGAAGGGAAAATTATTATTAAAAGTTTTTTTTCTAACCCCTTCGATATATTCAATTATGAATTTTTTTTCTTTGATAATCTTCAGCGAGTGTGCTTAAGGTTTGAGAAATTAAATAATAAAATTCTAGCTAAAATTGAAAAAATTACCACCCCAGAAACTGCCCAAAAATTTGTTGGTAAATATTTGTATATCGAAAGAAAAAAACTCCCTAAACTAAAGAAAAATGAGTTTTATTATGAAGATCTTGAGATGCTAGATGTATTTATTAAAGATAAAAAAATTGGGAAAATTACTAGTCTAAATAATCACGGTGCAGGAGATTATTTAGAAGTTACTGGGGAAAAAAAAGAGATTTTGATCCCTTACAATTTTGATCATATTATAAAAATTGACATGAAGAAAAAAAAAATATTTTTAAATCCTGATTACTATGATTTTTAAAATACTAACATTATTTCCAGAAATTTTTCCTGGACCTTTGAATCACTCAATAACTGGAAAAGCATTAAAAAAAAAAAAGTTTGAGATAAAAACCATTAACATAAGAGATTTTTCAAAGAATAGGTCTAAAACTGTAGACGATAAACCATATGGTGGTGGGGCAGGAATGATACTAAAACCTGATATTTTGCAAAGTTGTTTAAATTTTGCAAAAAAAAGCACAAAAAAAAATAGAGTAATTATGCTCTCAGCAAATGGAAAAAAATTTAATCAAAAATTAGCAAGAAAAATGATAGAATATGATGAAGTAATAATAATATGCGGAAGATATGAAGGAGTAGATCAGAGATTTATTGATTTAAATTCAATTGAGGAAGTTTCAATAGGTGATTATGTGCTTTCTGGTGGAGAAATTCCTGCATTAATTTTAATTGATACTTGCGTAAGACTAATTCCTGAAGTATTAGGTAATGATAAAAGTTTAAATTCTGAGAGTTATGATAATCATTTACTTGAGTACCCTCAATATACTAAACCTTATAATTGGAAAACTTTAAAGGTCCCTGATGTATTGTTAAGTGGTAATCATAAAAAAATTTCAGATTGGAGATTGAAAAAGTCGATAGAAAAAACTAAAAAGGTAAGACCAGATTTATTTAAGTTATATACAGNAAAAAAGTAGAGGACATTATGAACACATTAGAAAGTTATGAAAAAGGTCAGTTAGAAAGTCTTTCATCAGGAAAATCTTATCCAAACTTTAACGCTGGTGATACAGTAAAGGTTCACTTAAAGGTTAAAGAAGGTGAAAAAGAAAGAATACAAGTTTTCGAAGGTGTATGTATAGCNAAAAAGAATGCAGGCCTTAATTCTTCTTTCACTGTCAGAAAGATTTCTTATGGAGAGGGAATAGAGAGAGTTTTACCTTTATTTTCTCCTCAAATTAACAAAATAGAGCTTGTTAAGAGTGGAAGTGTTAGAAGATCAAAACTTTACTATTTAAGAAAAAGAAGCGGAAAATCTGCAAGAATTTCTGAAAAAAATATTTATAGTAAAACTGAAAACAACGGAGATAACATTAACAAACAAGAACAACAAGATGCTAGTTCAAAGGTTTCTAGGGGCGAAGTAAAAGATAAAGATTTAAAAGCCAGTCAACCCCAAGAACAAAGTAAAAAAAAAGTTAACGACAAGCTCAACGAGACAAAATCTGAGCCTCAAGAAAACTAGCATAGTTGTTGAAAAGCACTTTTTATTATGAAACCTCAAACCATTTTTGATAAAATATGGAACAGCCATATAGTCGACAAAAACTCTGGCGGAGAATGTCTTATTTATATTGATAGACATCTTGTTCATGAGGTCACAAGCCCTCAAGCCTTTGAGAGTTTGAGAAATAACAATAGAAAAGTACGAAAACCTGCAATGACTCTTGCTGTTCCTGATCATAACGTACCGACCACTAAAAGAAGCTTTGGTATAACTGATACTGAATCAAGGGTTCAAGTAGAAAAATTNATTGAAAATTGTAAAGAATTTAATGTCCCTTTTTTTCCAATTGAAGACTTACGCCAAGGGATAGTGCATATTATTGGACCTGAGCAGGGGTTTACATTACCGGGGACAACTCTTGTTTGTGGAGACTCACACACATCAACTCATGGTGCTTTTGGCTCTTTAGCTTTTGGAATCGGAACTTCAGAAGTTGAACATGTTTTATCAACTCAAACCCTTATTTTAAAACCAGCAAAAAACTATTTAATTAATTTTTTTGGTAAACTTAAAAAAGGAATTACTGCCAAAGATGTTATTCTTCATTTGATAGGAAAAATTGGCACTGCTGGTGGAACAGGTTTTGTATTCGAATATGCAGGGCAAGTTATAAGTGATTTTTCAGTAGAAGAAAGAATGACAATTTGTAACATGTCAATTGAGGCGGGTGCAAGAGCAGGGCTTATAGCTCCAGATAGTAAAACTTTTGAATATCTTAAGGGCAGACCTCTTTCCCCAAAAGGGAATGAATGGGATAAGGCTATTGAGTATTGGAAAACTTTGAAATCTGATGATAATGCCCATTTTAATAAAACAATTGAAATTAATGCATCCTCAATCGAGCCTCAGGTAACTTGGGGAACCAGCCCTGAGGATGTTGTTTCTATAAACTCAAGCGTACCTGATCCTGCTAATATAAAAAATATAGATAAAAGACAGTCAGCTGAAAGAGCATTAAATTATATGGGCTTAGAGCCTGGACAAAAAATGAATGACATTGATATTGATACTGTGTTTATCGGGTCTTGTACCAATGGAAGAATAGAGGATCTAAGAAAGGCTGCAAAAATTTTAGATGGGAAAAAAATAGACACAAAAGTTAGAGCTTTTGTTGTTCCAGGTTCTGGTTTGGTTAAAAAGCAAGCTGAACAAGAGGGGTTAGATAAAATATTTTTATCATCTGGATTTGAATGGAGAGATCCTGGATGTTCAATGTGTCTTGCTATGAACGCAGATAAGTTAAAACCTAATGAACGGTGCGCATCCACCTCTAATAGAAATTTTGAAGGAAGACAAGGAAGAGGGGGAAGAACCCATCTTTTAAGTCCAGAAATGGCTGCTGCTGCTGCAATTAAGGGAAAACTGTATGATGTGAGGAAGTTATAACATGGAGAAATTTTTAAAGCTATCTGGTACCGTAGCATCGATAGAATTATCAAATATTGACACAGATATGATCATCCCTAAACAGTTTTTAAAAACAATTAAAAGAAGTGGTTTAGGAAAAGGATTGTTTTATGAAATGAGATTTGATGAAAATGGAAATAAGATTTCCAAATTCATATTAAATAAAAGGCCATATAATAAGTCAAAAATTCTTGTTGCATTAGAAAACTTTGGTTGTGGTTCTTCAAGAGAACATGCTCCTTGGGCTCTCATAGATTTTGGAATAAAAGTTATTCTAGCCAAAAGTTTTGCTGATATATTCTATAACAACTGTTTTAAAAACGGTATCCTGCCAATAAAACTTGCNGATGAAAAAATTCAANAAATAATAAATTTTTCAAAAAAAAAAAATTTAGAACTTGAAATTGACCTNGAANATCAAACTATAAGAGGACCTGAAATTAATTTTTCTTTTGAAATTGACACATACAAAAAAACTTGCCTATTGAACGGGTGGGATGACATAGACCTGACGCTAAAAAAAGAAAATTTAATTCTAGAGTACGAGAAAAATAATAGTAAAAGTTGGCTGAAACCAAAGGAACATAATGAATAAAAGTTTTAATGTATCCTTACTTCCAGGAGATGGAATTGGTAAAGAAATTTCAGCAGAGGCCTCAAAGGTTTTAGAATGGTTTAATCAGAATTCTGAATTAAAAATTAATCTTAAAGAAGAATTGGTAGGTGGGGCATCAATAGACAAGTATGGTGTTCCATTAACCGATGAAACTCTAAAAAGTATTAGCAATTGTGATGCAATCCTATTAGGTGCAGTTGGAGGGCCTAAGTGGGAGAATTTAAATTTTGAAAAAAGGCCGGAAAGAGGATTATTAAAAATCAGAAAAGAACTCGATTTATTTGCCAATTTTAGACCTGCAATTGTTTTCGATGCTCTTGCAAGTTCTTCAACTTTAAAAACAGAAGTTATTAAAAATTTGGATATTTTAATTATCAGAGAATTAACAAGTGGGATTTACTTTGGTGAACCAAGAGGGATCAGTCAAATAGATCAAAACAATAAAAGAGGTTTTAATACTTTGGCATATACAACTGAGGAAATAAAAAGAATTGCAGAGGTAGCTTTTGAAGCAGCTGACACAAGATCAAAAAAGCTTTGCTCAGTTGATAAGGCAAATGTGCTTGAATCAACGGAATTATGGAGAGAAGTTGTTACTGATGTATCTAAAGGTTATCCTGACGTTAAATTATCTCACATGTACGTTGATAATGCCTCAATGCAGCTTGTTAGAAACCCTAAACAATTTGATGTAATAGTAACTACAAATATGTTTGGGGACATTTTATCTGACTGTGCTTCAATGCTGACCGGTTCTCTTGGCATGCTTCCTTCAGCTTCTATAGGTGCAAAAAAAAACAACAAGTGTAACGCAATGTACGAGCCTGTTCATGGATCAGCTCCAGACATCGCTGGACAAGGAATTGCAAATCCCTTAGCTATGATTCTAAGTATTGCAATGATGTTTAAATATTCTTTTTTAAATTTAGAGTATTTCAATTTAATAAATAAAGTTGTAAATAAAATTCTTAATAACGGGTACAGGACAAAGGATATATTCATGGAAAAAAATAATTTAATTTCAACTCAAGAAATGGGAAATTTGGTGATTGAGGAACTAGAAAATGAAAAAATATAATATTGCAATCGTAGGTGCTACTGGAAACGTTGGAAGAGAAATTTTAAATATTTTGGATTTCAGAAAATTTCCAACCAATAATATTTTTGCGGTGGCATCTTCAAAATCGGAAGGTACAAAAATCAATTACGGGAATGACAAAGAAATAATTGTTTCGGATTTAGAAAAATTCAGCTTTAAAAACGTAGATATTGTTTTATCTTCTGCAGGATCAGAAATTTCAAAAAATTTTTCTAAGAAAGCTGTAAAAAGTGGTTCAATTATAATTGACAACACCTCATGTTTTAGAATGGATAAAGACATTCCACTGATCGTACCAGAGGTAAACCCAGAAGATCTAAAAAATTACAAAAAAAAAAAAATTATTGCAAACCCCAACTGCTCAACTATTCAAATGGTTTTAGCTCTAAAGCCATTACATGAACTTTTTAAAATAAAAAAAATTGTTGTTTCAACCTATCAATCAACCTCAGGTGCAGGAAAAACTGCAATGGATGAGTTGTTTCATCAAACTCTAGATGTTTACAAAAACAAACCCCTAGAACCAACTTTTTTCTCTAAAAGAATTGCATTCAACCTAATTCCTCACATTGACGATTTTCTAGAAAATGGTGATACGAAAGAAGAAAATAAAATGATTGAGGAGACACAAAAAATTCTAAAAACAAAGATAGATATTTTTTCAACTTGTGTCAGAGTTCCTGTTTTTGTAGGTCATGGTGAATCTGTATTTATTGAAACTGAAAAAAAAATAAATTTAAAAAAAGCATTATCCTCAATGAAAAAGTTTTCAGGTTTAAGTGTAGTGAACGAAAATATTGATGGTGGTTATGTTACACCAGATGAATCTGCAGGTGAAGACGAAGTATTTGTAAGCAGAATAAGAATCAAAGATGAAAAAAAAATGGGGATGTGGGTTGTAGCAGATAACCTAAGAAAAGGAGCTGCATTAAATACTGTACAAATAGCTGAATTATTAATAAAAAAACATTTGAAATAATGAAGAATTTTAAAAGTAGATATTTTGAGGATTATAACTTAGGTGAAGTTATAAATCATAGTGTTCCAAGAACAATTACTGATGGAGATAGTGCAATATATCTTTCAACAACTGGAAGCAGATTTGCCTTAAATTATTCTAAAGTGTTTTCTCAAAACCTAGGTTTTGAGAAGCAACCAATAGACGATATTTTACTTTTTCATATGGTATTCGGAAGAACTGTTCCAGACCTTTCCCTTAATGCAATAGCAAATTTAGGTTATGCCGCTGTAAAGTTTTATAAACCTGTTTTTGTTGGTGATACGGTAAGTGCAGAATCTGAAATTATTGGATTAAAAGAAAACTCTAATGGTAAAACAGGGACTGTTTACGTAAAATCAGTGGGTACAAATCAAAATGGAGAGGTTGTGTTAAGTTACTATAGATGGTTAATGATGAGAAAAAAAAAAAGTGGTATGATTGATTCTTTTAAAAATGTTGTGCCAGATCTTCCAAAACAATTAGATGAAAAAGAATTTGAAATACCATCATCTTTTAATTCGGAAAAATGGTCAGATAAAATAACAGGTAGTGATTTTTTTTTTGATGATTTCGATGAAGGTGAAGAAATTCATCACTTAGATGGTCAAACAATTGAGGAAGCTGAACATCAAATAGCCACAAGGCTTTATCAAAATAATGCCAGGGTACATTTCAACAATCATATTGAAAAAGATGGAAGATTTGGAAAAAGAATAATATATGGAGGATATATAATTTCTCTTGCCAGGGCAATAAGTTGCAATGGCCTTGCAAATGCCTTCAGAATATTGGCTATTCATTCTGGACGACATGCTGCACCAACATTTTCCGGTGACACAATTTATGCTTGGTCAAAAATTTTAAAGAAAAACAAAGTAAATGAAAATCTTGGCACTCTTTTAATCAGAACAATTGCATCAAAAAATGACTCAAATATTAGTTTTCCAGAAAAAGATAAATTAACAGATAACATGGTTCTTGATTTGGAATATTCAGTTTTAATACCCATCAAGAAAAAATGAAAAAAAACTTACCTACATCTCCTCACCTACAAATTTATAAGCCTCAAATCACATCACTTTTATCAATAACGCATCGAATTACTGGGTTTGGTTTAAATTTAGCTTTAATTCTATTAAGTTTATGGATAATTTCTTTTAGTCTAGGTAATGATTTTTACAATAATTTTGTTTCAATATTTGAAACAATATTTATTAAGGTAATTCTATATTTTATAGTTTTAGGAATTTCATATCATGCTCTCAACGGTATCAGGCATATACTTTGGGATTTTGGATTTTTGATAAGTAACAAAGCAGCCTCTATATCAGGTTTAATTATTATTTTTAGCTCAATTGTTTTATCATTTTTTATTTCTAATTTTATTGGGATTTTTTAATGAGGTTAGATTACTCTAAAAGTTGGATTCTTCAGAAATTATCAGCAATTATATTCCTATTATTTCTGATTTATTTAGTTTTTTCACTTAAAAACATAGATCTTAAAAACCATAATGAACTTTTAGTTTGGTTTTCAAGTTTCTTTAATTTTTTTTCTTTCACATTACTTTTTTCTGCTGTTATTGTTCATTCAAAACTTGGTTTAAATTCTATTATTGATGACTATATTCATGAGATTAAAATAAAAAAAAAAATTTTATTTTTGAAAAACTTATCTTTTATTACCATTTATATAGTTGTAATGGGGAGTCTGATTAAGACTTTATTATAATGAATGAAATAGTTAAGTTAGATTTTGATGTTGTAGTTGTAGGTGCTGGAGGCTCTGGTTTAAGAGCCGTTATGGGGTCAGCCGAGGCTAAGCTTAAAACTGCATGTATTTCAAAAGTTTTTCCAACAAGAAGTCATACAGTTGCTGCTCAAGGAGGAATTAGTGCAGCACTTGGAAATATGGGTAGTGATGATTGGACTTGGCACATGTATGATACAGTAAAAGGTTCCGATTGGCTTGGAGATCAAGATGCTATTGCATTTATGTGTAAAGAAGCTCCGCAAGCAGTGATTGAATTGGAACACTTTGGGGTTCCTTTTTCTAGAACTGAAGACGGAAAAATTTATCAACGACCTTTCGGAGGAATGACAACAAATTTTGGTGAAGGCATTGCTCAGAGAACCTGTGCTGCTGCAGATAGAACCGGTCATGCTATGCTTCATACACTCTACCAACAATCTTTGTCCCATAATGCAGAATTCTTCATAGAACATTTTGTTATAGATCTCATTATGAATGAAAAGAATCATTGTTGTGGTGTTTTGACTATTAACCTCCATGATGGTAAATTTTATTTATTTTCCTCAAAAATGGTTATATTAGCTACTGGTGGTTATGGAAGAGCCTATTTTTCTTGTACATCAGCTCACACCTGTACGGGTGATGGAGGTGGTATGGTGTTGAGAGCAGGAATGCCACTTCAAGATATGGAATTTACCCAATTTCACCCAACAGGAATTTATGGTGTTGGAGTTTTGATTACAGAAGGTGCAAGAGGTGAAGGTGGATATTTAACAAATTCTAAAGGTGAAAGATTTATGGAAAGATATGCACCTAATGCTAAAGATCTGGCGGGTAGAGATGTAGTTTCAAGATCTATGACTAACGAGATTATGGAAGGAAGAGGATGTGGACCAAAAAAAGACCACATTCATTTAAATCTTAGCCATTTGGACCATAAAGTTCTAGAAGAAAAGCTACCTGGCATAACTGAATCCGCAAAGATTTTTGCTGGAGTTGATGTTAGAAAGCAACCAATCCCTGTTCAACCAACAGTTCATTACAACATGGGCGGAATCCCCACAAATATTCATGGAGAAGTTTTAACATTAAACGATTCTGGTGAGTCAGAAGTAGTTAAAGGGTTAATGTCTGTTGGTGAAGCAGCTTGTGTATCAGTTCATGGTGCTAATAGGTTGGGTTCTAATTCATTACTAGATCTAGTTGTTTTTGGAAAATCTGCTGCTAAAAGGTGTTCTAAAATTTTGAATCCTAAAAAAAGTAACCCCAAAATAGAAAAATCTTCATATGAAGCTATAATTAAAAGATTTAATGAGGTAAAAAATTCAAAAGGAAACTTCAATATTTCTGATATTAGATTAGAAATGCAACAAATTATGCAAAATTATTGTCCAGTTTATAGATCAGAAGAGAAAATGATTACAGGAAAAGAAAAATTATTAAAGTTGCTTGAGAAATTTAAAAAAATAAAGATTAAGGACAAAACAAATGTATGGAATACTGAAGTAATTGAGGCTCTAGAGTTGGAAAATCTTTTACTTCAGTCATTAGTAAGCATAGAATCAGCACTCAATAGAAAAGAAAGTCGTGGTGCACATTCTAGAGTTGATTATAAAAAAAGAAATGACAAAAATTGGTTAAAACATACGATGGCATGGGTAAATAATAAAAAAAAACCAAAAATAAGATATCGCCCAGTGAATTTAAAAACTAATTCTAGGGAGATAAAAACTATTGAACCTAAAGTGAGAGTCTATTAATTTATTAGTTATGGTTAAATTAACATTACCAGAGAATTCTAAAATTGTTGAAGGCAACACCTTTGGAAAAGAAGGTAAGGATACAATTTGTTTCAATATTTACAGATGGAACAGGGAAGATGACAAAAATCCTAGAATGGACAAGTTTCATTTAAGCAAAAGAAAACTTGGGCCTATGGTCCTTGATGCTCTTATGTATATCAAAGGAGAGGTTGACTCATCCTTAACATTTAGAAGGTCCTGCAGAGAAGGTATATGTGGCTCATGTTCAATGAATGTGAATGGAACCAATACATTAGCGTGCCTCAAGCCCATTGAAGACGTAAAGTTTGTTGATATCTATCCTCTTCCTCATATGAAAGTTCTCAAAGATTTAGTTCCTGATTTGTCAGAGTTTTATGAACAATATAAGTCGATCAAACCTTGGTTAAACCCCAAATCAAAAGGAAAAAAAGAAATAAAACAAAGCCAGGTCGATAGAAAAAAACTTGACGGACTGTATGAATGTGTTCTTTGCGCTTGTTGCTCAACATCATGCCCAAGTTACTGGTGGAATAGTGACAAATTTCTTGGGCCAGCTATATTACTTCAAGCATACAGGTTCATTGTTGATAGTAGAGACAAAAACAAGAAAGAAAGACTTAATTTTTTAAAAGATAAGTTTAAGCTATATAGATGCCACACCATAATGAATTGCACAAAAACTTGTCCAAAAAATCTTAACCCTGCAAAGGCAATAGCCGAAATAAAAAAACTCCAAGTTAGTTCGTAAATATTGAAAAATCTAAGATCAAAAATTCTTAGTCACTTAGAGACTCAAAATTTCATAAAACCAAACTCATGCCAAATTAAAGCCGTAAAAAAAATTGAAGCAAATTTGAAGTTGACTTTGGAAAAAAGATTGTTGAATTTTTTAAAAAAAAAATTTGTAGGAATTTATATGTTTGGTTCAGTTGGAGTAGGAAAATCACTTATTTTAAAAGCTATTCATTTCATCTATTCTAGATCAGAAATTTTTCACTTTACTGATTTAATGTTTAACTTACAAAATTCTAATGAAGAAAAAATCAAATTTTTAATGATGAAAAAAAATTTAATATTAATTGATGAATTTTACATAAATAACCTTACCAACTTAATATTATTTAAAAATTTTTTAGAGAAGGTAATTAAAGAAAAAAAAATTTTAATAATGACAGGAAATAATGAGATTTCTAACATTTATAAAGATCCAGTTAATAATGAATTGTGTAATTCTTTTAAAGATTTCTTAAATAAAAATTTTACAAAAATTAGAATGTTTTCAAAAGTTGATTACAGAAAAAAGGAATTGGTAAATCATGATTTTTTTATTTTCAAACAAAAAAATTCTAGAAGAATTCAAAATCAAATTAAAAAAAAATTAGCAATTAATTCAATAAATACCGAAGCGATATTTAAAAGAAAAGGGTTTATTTTTTCTCTTAAAGGTTATTACGGCAATCTTTTAGATCTAGATTTTAGAGATTTTTTTGAAAATAACCTTGAATTTCAAGATTATGCTTTAATCGCAAAAAAGATAAATTTTATAATATTAAGAAACATTAATCAAATGGATGAAAATAATAAAAATTATTTGTATAGATTTATTTCATTTATAGATGCTTTATATGAGAATAAGGTTGTACTTTCTTTATCTTCGGATGTACAATTAAATCAATTATATTTGGGAAAAACTAATGCCTTTGAGTTTAAAAGAACATTGTCAAGGCTAGAAGAAATGGGGTCTAATTCATATATTAATAAACATATAAAAAGAAAAAATAAAAAAAAATAAATGAAAAATTTAAAAAAAACATTTTCTAGTCTGGAAGAAGAGATTCTTCATTATAAGAAAAAAAGAAATGCTGTAATTCTTTCACATTTTTATCAAGATGAAGAGATCCAAGATATAGCAGATTTTGTTGGAGATTCTCTTGAATTATCAAGAAACGCTGAAAAAACTAAGGCTGACGTTATTGTTTTTTGTGGAGTTAGATTTATGGCAGAGGTAGCAAAAATTTTAAGTCCTAATAAAACAGTTCTTCTTCCTGATCTTAAAGCTGGTTGTTCATTAGAGGAATCATGTAAGGCAACTGACTTTGAAAAATTCAAAAATAGTCACCCTGACCACATCGTTTTGTCCTATATCAATTGCTCGGCAGAAATTAAGGCACTCTCAGACATAATTGTAACTTCATCTAATGCAGAAAAAATTATCAAAGACTTACCTTTAAACCAAAAAATTATTTTTGCCCCTGATAAACATCTTGGATCATATTTGAATAAAATAACTAATAGAAGAATGTTGTTGTGGAATGGAACTTGTGTTGTTCATGAAACTTTTTCTGAAAGGGAGTTAGTAAAAGCAAAAGTGAGAAATCCCGATGCAAAAATCATTGCACATCCTGAGTGCCCTGAAAATATTTTAAATTATGCAGATTTTATAGGATCAACCTCTTCTCTTCTAAAGTATATTTCAAAGGATAAAAATAAAAAATTTATAGTTGCAACTGAACCACATATTTTGCACCAAATGAAAAAAAATGAACCTAATAAAATTTTTCTTGTTGCTCCAGGTTCTGATGGGTCATGCGCATGCTCACACTGCCCTTACATGGAACTAAACACTCTTGAAAAACTTAGAAATTGTTTACTAAATCTATCTCCAGAAATTAATATTAGCAATGAGTTAATATTGAAGGCAAAAAAACCTTTAAACTTGATGCTAAAATTAAGTTAATTCAAAATTGTGCTTAAAAAGGAAATTTATAATTTTGCTAATTACAAATTATCAGCAGAATTAAAAGATGATGTTGGAAAAGTTTGTTTAAAAAATGATTTAACTACATCAGTACTTTTAAATAAAAGGCTTGATTGTAAGGCTTATATTTCAAACAGAGAAAATATAGTTGTATGTGGGGAATCCTTCATTGTAAAATTTATAAAGAAAAAATTTCCAAATCTTCTCTGTGTTTCCTTTTATAAAGATGGAGACTTTGTAAAGAAAGATTCAAAGCTAATTAAAATTTCTGGTGATATTAGATGGATTCTACTTTTAGAGAGAACACTGGTGAACTTTTTGCAACATCTATCTAGTATATCAACTTACACAAAAAAATTTGTAGGAAAGTTAAGTGGTTCAAATACAGTACTTCTTGACACAAGGAAGACCACTAATGGTTTAAGAATTCTAGAAAAATATGCTACTAAAGTTGGAGGGGCTAAAAATCATAGAATGGGACTTGGTGATAGAATTTTAATTAAAGATAATCACATCAAAGTAACTGGTGGAATTTTAAAAACCTTAGAATTAATAAAAAAAAAAAAAATTAGGAACTTTGAAATTGAATGTGAAACATACTCAGAAGTAGAGCAATGTATAAATTATAATTGTAATCATATTCTTTTGGATAATATGCCGATTAAAGAAGTTCAGAAATGTCTGTTATTAAGAAAAGGGAAAAGTAGAAAAATAATTTTTGAAGTTTCAGGTGGTATTAATTTAGAAAATATCAGTAAATATTCAAAACTTGGAGTTGATTATATTTCTACAAGTAAGATTACCAATTCTGTTAATTCGGTAGATATTGGTCTCGACATAATATAATATAAATTGGGGTAAAATCAGTGAAAAAAATTAGTTTAATTGGTGCAGGTAATATAGGTACAATTCTTGCCTACAGTATTTCAAGAAAAAATCTTGGTGATATAGTTTTGATTGATAAAGTTGACGGATTAGCTGCAGGAAAATGTCTTGACTTGTCTCAAAGTTTGGCAGTTGACGGTATAGATCTATCAATAAAGGGTACAGACGATATCTCATACATAAAAAATAGTGATGTAATAATTATTACTGCTGGCATACCAAGAAAACCTGGAATGAGTAGAGATGATTTAATAGAAACAAATTTTAAGGTTATGCAATCAATTGGTGAAGCCATAAAAAAATACTCACCAAAATCTTTTGTAATTTGCGTAACAAACCCCTTAGATGCAATGGTCTGGTCCCTGAAAAAAATTTCTGGGATAAAAAAAAATATGATTTTGGGAATGGCAGGAATTTTAGATTCCGCACGATTTAAGTTTTTCCTATCTGAACTTCTTAAAATTTCTGTTTCCAATATTGATACTATGGTACTTGGGGGTCATGGTGATACAATGGTTCCTTTATTAGATTACACTACAATATCAGGAATACCTTTAAACAAATATGTAGAATTAAATAAGATTGATAAAAAAATAATTGAAAAGATTGTTGATCGAACACGAAACGGTGGGGGAGAAATTGTGTCTTTAATGAAAAATAGTTCAGCTTTCTTTTCTCCAGCCGTTAGTGCAATTGAAATGTTAGAGTCTTATTTAAAAAACCAAAAAAAAATACTTCCTTGCTCTGTTTATTTAGATGGTGAATATGGCATCAGTGGATTATGTGTAGGTGTTCCAGTTTCTATAGGAGCAAATGGAATTGAAAAAATTATTGAATTAAATCTAACAAATACACAACAATCACAGTTTAAACAATCTGTTATGGCGGTGGATGAATTAATTAAAAAATGTAAAAAATTACTAGTTTAACTGAATAAAGTCATATATATTCGCAATTTATAATTTATTTGAGGAAATAAAATTAAATAGATGGATATACACGAGTATCAAGCAAAACAACTTTTGTCTAATTTCGGAGTTAACATCCCTCCAGGCGAGGTTGTTTATCAAACACATGAAGCAGAGAATATTCTTTCTTGGCTCAATGAAGATAAAATTGTTGTTAAAGCGCAAGTACATGCAGGTGGTAGGGGTAAAGCCGGTGGTGTTAAAGTTTGTAAAAGTGATGAGGATGTAGTTAAAACTGTAGATGAAATGATTGGTATGAATATTGTCACCCCGCAAACAGGTGAAAGTGGTAAAACTGTAAGGCGCGTATATTTAGAAAAAGCTTACAATGTTGAAAAAGAATTTTATTTTTGTATTACAGTTGACAGAGAAACAGGCGGAAACACTATTGTATATTCAAAAAAAGGTGGTGTAAATATTGAAGAGGTTGCTGAGAAAACACCTGATGAAATATATAAGCTTATGATTGCTCCCGGAGGTGATTTACTTACTCATCACGCAAGAACAATTGTCTATAATTTAGGATTATCTGGGAAAACAGCAAAGAGTGCACAAAAAAACATACTTTTAATATACAAAGCATTTACATCCTTAGATGCTGCGCTAATTGAAATTAACCCATTTGCAGTAGTTGATAGTGGTGAAGTTGTTATATTAGATTGCAAAGCATCTTTTGACGATAATGCTCTTTACAGACAAAGAAAAGTAGCTGAAATGAAAGACGAAAATGAATACGACCCACTAGAACTTGAGGCGGCTCGGCATGACTTAAACTATGTAAAATTAGATGGTAATATTGGTCTTATGGTTAATGGGGCTGGATTGTCAATGGCAACAATGGATATTATTAAATACTATGGTGGAGAAGCCGCAAACTTCATGGATGTAGCAGGTGCAGCAACACCCGAAAGAGTGGCAGCGGCATTTAAACTTATCTACAGAGACGCAGATGTAAAGGGAATACTTATAAATATCTTTGGGGGTATGATGAGATGTAACGACATTGCAGAAGGATTAGTTAATGCCTCTAAAGAGGTTGGTTTAAGCAAGCCTCTTGTGGTTCGTTTAGAAGGAACTAATGTTGAGATGGGTATGGAAATTTTAAAAAATTCAGGGTTTCCAATAAAACCTGTTGAAACCATGGAAGAGGCTGCAAAAAAGGTTGTTGAAATGGTAAAAGGAGATTAATTGATGGCTGTATTATTAACAAAGGAATCAAAGGTCATATGTCAAGGTTTCACTGGTGCTCAAGGTACATTTCATTCTGAGAGAGCTATAGCATACAATACAAAAATTGTTGGGGGAGTAACTCCAGAGAAAGGTGGAACAAAACACTTAAATGTGCCAGTTTTTAATACCGTGGAAGAAGCAAAAAAAGTTACAGGGTGTAATGCTAGTGGAGTATTTGTCCCTCCACCATTCGCTGCAGATGCTATACTAGAAGCTGTTGAGGCTGAGCTAGATCTAGTTGTCTGTATTACAGACGGAATTCCCACAAGTGATATGCAAAGAGTCAAAAGAGAAATTAGAGGTTCGAAAACTAGACTTGTGGGTCCAAATTGCCCTGGAGTTTTAACACCTGGAATAGGAAAAATTGGCATTATACCTGGACATATTTGTAAACCAGGAAGAATAGGTGTTGTTTCAAGGTCAGGAACCTTGTCATATGAATCCGCCGTCCAAACTGCTGAGCTTGGTCAATCTACCATTATTGGTATTGGGGGAGATCCAGTTAATGGAACTAACTTTGTGGATGCACTAGAACTATTTTTAGATGACCCCAATACAGACGGAATAGTTTTGATTGGAGAAATTGGAGGAACAGCTGAAATAGATGGAGCAAGTTTTATAAAATCTTGGAAGGGCAATAAAAAACCTGTTGCTGCATTCGTTGCAGGAGCAGCCGCACCCAAAGGAAGAAAATTAGGTCACGCTGGAGCAATTGTTAATAGCGGAGATGAGACAGCAGATGCAAAAAAAGAGGCACTTAGATCGGCTGGAGTTGAGGTTGCTGATACCATTACCAGAATTGGTGATGCAATGAGAAAAGCCATGGGGAATTAATAATGATTGAAAATGCGCTTATTTCATATCTAGGAGAAAATAAACCAAATTTAATTTCTGAAATTACCTCTTACCTTACTGAAGCTGGAGGAGAATTCTCAGGAGTAACTTTTGCTACACTTGGAAGAGTATGTGAGTTGACAATGGTTTATAAAACCGATGGAAAAAAAAGTCTTGAAGATATTAAAGCTGATTTAGACAAACTCTCATCTGTCGAGGATGGACAGCTTCAAATTAAATCAATTCCAACTCAATCAGACACAGGCCCAACATCTAAAATAACACATAGGATAGTGTTATCTGGGGATGACCAAAAAGGACTACTCAATAAAATAATTAGAACACTAGATGAAAATAATGCCCTCATTGTTAGAATGAATACCGAAAAGATAGCTTTTCCAAATAATGTCCAGTATATCTCAAGGTTTGCTATATCTGTTAGAGAAGAATATGCTCCGGAGTGTTTATCTCAAATTGTGAAAGTAGCAGGAGAGATGAAACTTACCTTCAGATATGAAACATCTTAAGTATTGTTAATCTTTTATGCTCTAGGATGATTTTTAGATAAAATCTCTTTAAGTCTATGGGAACTTACCTTTGTATATTTTTGTGTAGTAGATAAAGAGGAATGACCTAAGACTTCCTGAATAACCCTAAGATCAACCATATTTTCCAATAACTCCGTTGCAAAAGTATGTCTTAATGAATGAGGTGTGGTGTTTTCTGGTAACATCAAAGAATTTCTTATTTTTCTAATTTCTTTTTGAATTATCTCAGCTTTTATTTTTTTTCCTCTTTTACCTAAAAATATATAGTTATTTTCATTAAACTCAAATGGACAATTTTTTATCATTTGTTTTAAGAACTTAATAACCTCGTCTGCAATTGGAATCAATCTTGTTTTTTTACCCTTACCAAAAATATGTAAATCATTAGACTGCAAATCTGAAAGTTTTAGATTAATTACCTCACTAATTCTTAGACCATAACCCCACATTAATAGAATTATAGATAAGTCTCTCATTCCAATCCATTTCATTTTATTTAGAGCAATATTTTTTAAAATATTTTTGACCTGATTTTTTGACAATGGTCTGGGTAAAGTATCATCGAATTTAGGTCCTTTTATTCTCGTAAAAAAGGAAAATTTTATGACTTCTTTTTTTATTAGAAAATTTAAAAAACTTTTAATTGATGATAATGATCTTGCATTACTTCTGTGACTAACACCGTTACTAATTCTATCGTAAAACCAACTTGTTAAATCTGACTGATCCAATTTTTCTAGATCAGTAACATCAATTAACTTACTTTTATATCGCCTTTGGTGATCTAAAAAAAACTTCAGGTCTGTGTTATAAGCTTTAACAGTTTGTTTGCTTAGCCTTCTCTCATTTTCAATCCATTCTATCCATTCTTTAAGATAGTTTTTTAATTGGCTATTCACTAAATTTCTTTTAATTTTTGTTCAATAATTTTTGAAAGAAAAAAAATCAAGTCATATGCTCGATTTGTAATAAAACGATTATCTTTACTTCCAAAAAATAGTAAAACTTGCTCACTTATACAATTCTCATCAATAGAAAAAATTGCGTTCGAATAAATTTTTTTTTCTTCAAAAATTCCAAGTTTATTATCATAGGCATCCATAAGTAAAAAGTTTTTTGAATTATAAATTCTTATTAAATTCTCAGATTTTAAATAAATTAAATCAAAATCTTTACACATCTTTTGATTAGAGCTAATTAAATTTACAACACTTAAATCAAAAAAGTTAGGTAATTCTTTATTCAAGTAGGAAAAAAAATTTTTCTTTGTTTTTTTTTCTAGAATATTAATTACAGCAGTATGTATTTTCTGTTGAGTAAAATAATTATGTTTAGCGTTACTAACTATTTCTTCTTTTTGTAATTTTAAATTATTTATCATCCAGTCTTTAAAAGATATTACATTCTCATTTTTCTTACCAGTTTCAACTGGGAAATTAAGTTTAGACAAAATCTTTGGAGATTCACAAAAAAAATCCGGATTTCTTAATAAGAATTCCTCAACTTGTTTTTTATTAATCTTTTTTGTAAGCATTAATATTTATTCTATTATATAATTTGAAAATGTCTTGTTCAAAATATCAAGTTTTATTTTTATTATGATATTAGAAGTTTTAGTAACATCAACTCCCACAGATAAAACTTTTTATTATGAGTCAAATGATTCAAAAATAAAGAATCCTAGTATAGGGCAAATTGTAAAACTAAAGTTTCGAAAAAAAAATCAAGTTGGCTTAATCTTGAATGTCCACAGCAAATTAAATCTAAATTTCAAATTATTAAAAATTGACGAGATTATGAAAGACTTAATTTTTAAAAATGAGGTTCTAAAAAGCATTAATTTTTTATCTAATTACTCTTGCAGTCCTTTATCTTTAATCTTTAAACACTTTATGAGTGGTTACGATGAAAATGTAAAACAAATTGGTAATAAATTTAATATTTTTTCCAAACCTCAAATTAAAATTAATGATGAACAAAAAAAAGCTTTAAAACAAATAAAAAAAATAAATCTTAAAAACTATAATGTAATAAATTTGCAAGGAGTCACGGGATCTGGAAAAACAAGAGTTTACATGCATCTAGTTAAAAAAAAACTTGAAAAAGGTTTTCAATGCCTAATTCTAGTTCCAGAGATAATTCTAACCAAAGAATGGGTTAATGAAATTAAAAATGATTTTGGAATAACTCCTTATATTTTTCATTCATCTGAAAATAAAAAGAAAAGAGCACAGATTTGGAAATCAGCTATATTAGGAGAAACACTCTTAATTATTGGGACACGTTCTGCCCTTTTTTTACCCTATGCTAACCTGGGTTTTATTGTTGTTGACGAAGAACAAGACCAGTCTTACAAGCAAGAAGATAAACTTATTTTTAATGCAAGGGATTTTGCAGTGGTAAGAGCAAAAAACTCTGACTGCCCAATTATATTGTGTTCAGCAACTCCTTCAATTGAAACAAATCACAACTCTAAAATAGGTAAGTTTTTAAAAATTAACCTTAAAAAAAGGATAAATAAAGGTCCTCTTCCAAAAATCAAGGTTGTCAATATGAAATCAAATAAAAATATTATTTGCGAAGAAATAATAGAATCCATAAAAGAAAACCAGAAAAATGAACTTCAAACAATGATTTTTATCAATAAAAGAGGGTATACTTCATTTGTAATTTGTGGAAACTGCGGGTTTGTTAAATTTTGTAAAAATTGTAGTTCAACTATGGTTGTTCATAATTTTTCAAAAAGTTCCTCAACTTATTTCTTATGTCATCAATGTAATTCAAGAGAAAGTTTTTCTACTTATTGTGAAAATTGTAATAAAAATAATTTTTTAAAATTCCCTGGTATTGGAGTTGAAAAGGTTGAAGAAGAAATTAAAAAAACTTTTCCAACCATTAAAACTAGAATTTTATCAAGTGATTTTTTAAAAGGAGCAGGAAATTATGAGAAAGTTTTAGAAGAAATTTCCACAAAAAAAATTAACGTTATCATCGGAACTCAACTAATATCAAAAGGACATAACTTTGCAAATATTAAAACAGTTGGAATTTTAAATATAGATTATTTGTTGAATGATTTTGATTTTAGATCTAATGAAAAAGCTTTTCAGCAAATAATGCAGGTATCTGGAAGAGCTGGAAGAAAAAATGTTAGTGGAAATGTTATTATTCAGACGTATCAACCTAAACATCCAGTTATTAAAATGTGTAAAGACTATAAATTTGAAGAGTTTTACGAATGGGAAACTAACCAAAGGAAAACAAAAAGCCAACCACCTTTTTCAAATTTTATTTCTATTATTTCATTTTCTAAAGTAAGAGAAAATGCATTTCAAGAACTTGAAAATATAAAAATAAAGTTAAAGAAAAAATTTAATCCACTAATTATTTATGGCCCCGCACCTTCAATAATTGAAAAAAAAAATAATCTTTATCGTTATAGATTATTACTTAAAGTTGTTAAAAATTATAAAATCCAGACTCAAATAAAAAAATTTTTAAAAACTATAATCCCAACTAATCAAATAAAGGTTTTTATAGACGTAGATCCAATAAATTTTTTGTAAAATAAATATTATACAATTATTGAATAGATCCCTAGGTTGTGATAATAAAACAACTTAATTATATAATGTAGGGTTTTCTTTGAGTAAAATTTCATCGAATATAAATGAATCGGCAAAAAGATATGCTAAGGCGCTAATACTATCTTCAGAAAACAAGGATCCCGTAATCAAAAATTTTCGCAATGATTTTGATAAACTAGTGACTTCATACCAAGAAGTTGAGGTTTTCAGAGAATTCATTATGACCCCACTCATAAATAAAAATAAGAAAAAAGAAGCTTTAATAAAAATATTAATAAAAATGAATTTATCTCAAGAATTTATAAACTTTTTTAAGATTGTAGCTAATCATGGCAAGCTTTACTTACTTGAAAAAATTTATAATGAGTTTAAAAAATCTTTAGATGAAAAAGAGGGAATAACAGAAGTAACAGTTACGACTACATTGCCATTGGAAAAACAATTTGAAGAAAATATTGTTAAAAATATAGGTAGTAAGTTAAAAAAAAAAATAAGGCTTAATAAATTAGTTGATCCAGAGTTGATTGGGGGAATTGTAATTAAAATTGATTCAATAATGATTGATAACTCAATAAAAACAAAGCTTTTAGATTATAATTTAAATGAAAGGTTAGGTTAGTATGTCAATAAGTGCGTCTGAAATCTCATCTATATTAAAATCAGAGATCAAAGATATTAATGATGAAACGAAAGTTTCCGAAGTTGGAACAGTTTTAACTGTTGGAGATGGGATAGCAAGGGTTTACGGATTAGATAACGTTCAAGCAGGAGAAATGGTTGAATTCCCAGGTAAGATTAAGGGTATGGCTCTTAACCTTGAAGATGACAACGTTGGTGTTGTTATCTTTGGGAGTGATAAATCAATTAAAGAGGGTGATATAGTAAAAAGGACTAAGTCTATTGTAGAGGTTCCAACAGGAAAATCTTTATTAGGAAGAGTTGTTGATGGCCTTGGGAACCCAATTGATGGGAAAGGACCATTAAAAGATACTGAAATGAGAAGAGCAGAACTGAAAGCTCCTGGAATAATCCCAAGAAAATCTGTTCATGAGCCAATGCAAACAGGAATTAAAGCAATTGATAGCTTAATTCCAATAGGAAGAGGTCAAAGAGAGTTAATAATTGGTGACAGGCAAACTGGAAAAACAGCAGTGATTGTTGATACAATAATTAATCAAAAGGCTAATAATTCCTCAAATGATGAATCAAAAAAACTTTACTGTATTTATGTATCAATTGGTCAAAAAAGATCTACAGTTGCACAAATTGTAAAAACCTTAGAGGAAAATGGAGCAATGGATTATTCAATTGTAGTAGCTGCAACTGCTTCTGATCCTGCACCACTTCAATTTCTTGCCCCATATACTGGTTGTGCGATGGGAGAATATTTTCGAGATAATGGTATGCATGCAGTTATTTTCTATGATGATTTATCTAAACAAGCCGTCGCGTATAGACAAATGTCTCTTTTACTTAGAAGACCTCCTGGAAGGGAAGCATTTCCTGGAGACGTCTTTTATATACATTCCAGATTGCTTGAAAGAGCTGCGAAAATGAGTGATGAGAATGGTTCGGGTTCTTTAACATCCCTTCCAGTTATTGAAACACAAGCTGGCGATGTATCCGCGTATATTCCGACCAATGTAATTTCGATTACAGATGGTCAGATCTTCTTAGAGACAGAACTTTTTTTTAAAGGAATTAGACCTGCTGTTAATGTTGGTCTGTCTGTAAGTAGAGTTGGTTCTGCTGCTCAGATTAAGGCAATGAAGCAAGTATCCGGATCAATTAAATTAGATTTGGCACAGTTTAGAGAAATGGAAGCTTTCTCTCAGTTTGCGTCAGACCTTGACCAGTCAACTAGAAATTTATTAGAAAGAGGTAGGAGGCTTACAGAAATTCTAAAACAACCACAGTACTCACCCTTAAAAGTTGAGGAACAAGTTATTGTCATTTTTGCTGGAGTTAAAGGTTTCCTTGACCAAATTGAAATAAATAAAATAACACAATTCGAAACCTTATTATTATCAGAATTAAGGTCAAAAGAAAAAAATTTGTTAGAATCAATTGCTAAAGAACAACAAATTTCTGAAAGTCTTGAAAAAAAAATAAATGAATTTCTAGATTCTCTTACTAAACAGTTTATTGAGGATAATAAATAATGCCTAGTTTAAAAGATCTAAGAAATAGAATCTCTAGTGTTAAATCAACAAAAAAAATAACATCTGCAATGAAAATGGTTGCTGCTGCAAAGCTGAAAAGAGCACAAGATAACGCAGAAAAAACAAGACCTTATGCTGAAAAGATGAGGGAAGTGGTTACCTCTCTTACAAAAAAAACCAATCAAAGTAACTTTAAATTTGCAAAAAAAAATAATGAATCCAAAAAAACAACATTATTATTAGTTTGCTCTGCGGATAGAGGACTGTGCGGTGGCTTTAATGGTTCAATAATAAAATATACAAAAAAACTAGTTGAGCAATTAGAAACCAATGGTAGTAATACAAAGTTTATTTTTGTTGGTAAAAAAGCATACCAATCACTAAAAAGATTATATTATGAATCAACAGTGGAGAATATTTCTGATTTTGCAAACCCAACAATTAAATTTGAAATTGCAAGCTCAGTTCGTGACAAAGTTTTAAGTTTATATGAGAAGGATGAAATATCTGAATGTTATCTAATATATACCAAATTTAAAAGTGCAATCTCCCAAAATGTTGAGGCTCTAAAGTTACTTCCTGTTGAAGTTGATGATAGTGATGAAGAAAAGTTAGAAGATACAATTTCTTATGAGTATGAGCCAAGTGAAGAAGTTTTGTTGAATGAGATTATTCCAAGGAATATTGCTGTTCAAATTCACTCTGGACTATTAGAAAATCTTGCGAGTGAGCAAGGGTCTAGAATGACTGCAATGGACAATGCAACAAGGAATGCAAATGACATGATTGATAATTTAACACTATTTTATAACAGATCAAGACAAGCTCTGATAACAAAAGAGCTCATTGAAATAATTTCAGGAGCTGAAGCAGTTTAGTAAGAAAGGAGATCTTATATGAGTAAAAATTTAGGTAAAATTAAGCAAGTTTTAGGTGCAGTAGTCGATGTTAGTTTTGATGAAAAGTTACCTCAAATTCTCGATGCACTTGTTGTAAAACATGAAAATAAAGATTTAGTTTTAGAAGTTGCACAGCACCTAGGAGAAAACACTGTTAGGACCATTGCCATGGATTCCACTGATGGACTTGTAAG
Source organism: Alphaproteobacteria bacterium (assembly GCA_002712255.1). Lineage (GTDB taxonomy): Bacteria > Pseudomonadota > Alphaproteobacteria > Methylaequorales > Methylaequoraceae > MED-G10. The sequence continues at coordinate 746 of PATB01000006.1, read as the reverse complement.
AGGACAAGATGTTACCGATACAGGTAGTCCAATTTCAGTTCCTGTTGGTCCAGAGACACTCGGAAGAATTTTAAATGTTGTAGGGGAGCCGGTAGATGAAAGAGGTCCTATGAAGACAAAGTTAAGAGCTCCAATTCATAAAAGTGCTCCAGAATTTATTGATCAATCAACTGATACTGAAGTTTTAGTTACTGGAATAAAAGTTGTGGATTTACTTGCACCATATGCCAAAGGAGGAAAAATTGGTTTATTTGGAGGAGCTGGAGTTGGAAAAACTGTACTAATAATGGAGTTAATAAATAATATAGCCAAGGGTCATGGCGGATACTCTGTTTTTGCAGGAGTTGGAGAAAGAACAAGAGAAGGAAATGACTTGTATCATGAGATGATTGAATCGGGAGTTATTAAATTAGATACTGACGAATCAAAGGCAGCTTTAGTTTATGGACAAATGAACGAACCTCCAGGCGCTAGAGCTAGAGTTGCATTAACAGGTCTTACTTTAGCAGAGTACTTTCGTGATGAGGAAGGCCAAGATGTTCTATTATTCGTAGATAATATTTTTCGTTTTACTCAAGCGGGATCTGAAGTATCAGCTCTTCTTGGAAGAATACCATCTGCAGTTGGTTATCAACCAACCCTATCAACAGATATGGGCGCACTACAAGAGAGAATTACATCAACTAACAAAGGTTCAATCACTTCTGTTCACGATCTTTGTGAACTCGCTGAGGTGTGAACAACTA
>PATB01000005.1 GCA_002712255.1 Alphaproteobacteria bacterium | reverse complement strand
GAAATGTTGTATCTCTGAGAAGAAGCACAAAATCGCCAATTGGATCTAATAATATAAAACTTGACAGAGCGATTAGAGCGCATGCTAATTTTTGTGAGACTGTGCCCATAAGTTTTTTTTTAAGTTTAATTCTTTATTTCAATAATCTTCTAATTTTTTCAGTACCAGCAATAATTTTTCTTTCAATTGGAAGAACAGTTCATGCAAAAGCAATATCTGATATGAATGAGGATCTTAAAAAAAGAGTTATAGGCATGAGGTTTACAATTATTTCAATTAAAATACAGCTTTTTGGCATTTTATTTTATATTAGCCAGCTATTATTTATACTTATAAAGCAATAAACTACCATAATTCTACCACAATATTATGGCGGAGAGGAAGGGATTCGAACCCTCGATAGATGTTACCACCTATAACGGTTTAGCAAACCGTCGCCTTCAGCCACTCGGCCACCTCTCCATAAATCATTATTTTAATTTATCCTTCAAGATTTTATTAACTATCTGCGGATTAGCCTTTCCCTTTGATTCTTTCATAACTTGGCCAACAAAGAATCCAAAAAGCTTTTCTTTACCGTTTTTATAATCCTCTACCATTTTTGGATTTTGTTGTAAAACTCTATTTATTAGCTCTTCTATTTCTCCTTCATCAGAGACTTGTTCTACTCCCATCTTTTCAATAAAAATTTTGGCCTCCAAATTAGACTTTAAATAAGGTTCAAATAATTCTTTTGCTTGTCTATTAGAAATTTTTCCAGATATTATAAAATCTAATAAATCAGCAATTTTTTTTGGAGTGATTTTAGATTCAGATAACTCAATATCATTTTTCTTTAAATAAGAAAATAATTCAACACTTATCCAACTAACCACAAGCTTTGGATCACGGTTTTTTATAACATCTTCAAAAAAGTCTGAAATATATTGGTCATCTGTTAATATTTCAGCATCATAGTTTGTTAAATTATATTCACTAATAAACCTACTTTTTTTTTCATCAGGTAATTCAGGAAGCGATTTTCTTAATTCTTCAATTTTTTCTTTACTAATTATTAATGGAGGCAAATCAGGATCAGGGAAATACCTATAGTCATGGGATTCTTCTTTACCCCTCATTGAACGGGTTTCCCCTTTATTNGGATCAAATAATCTTGTTTCTTGAATAATTTTCTGACCACTTTCAATTAGTTCTACCTGNCTTCTTGCTTCGTANTCTATGGCTTGTTGAATAAATTTAATTGAATTAACATTTTTTATTTCGCAACGTGTACCCATTTCTGAACCAGATTTTCTTACAGAAACGTTTACATCTGCTCTTAAATTACCTTTTTCCATATTTCCATCACAACTACCAATACATCTCAAAATTGATCTCAATTTTTTTACATATAATGCAGCTTCCTCTGGACTTCTCAAATCAGGTTCTGATACNATTTCCATCAATGCACAACCAGATCTATTTAAATCTATTAATGTATTTTTAATATCCTGATCATGAATACTTTTNCCNGCATCTTGTTCAAGATGAAGCCTTGTNATACCAATCTTTTTTTCACCGTCTTCAGTTTCAATCNTTAAAAAACCATTNCCGACAATNGGAAACTCAAACTGAGATATCTGATAACCTTGAGGTAAGTCTGGGTAAAAGTAATTTTTTCTATCAAAAATTGATTTTTCATTTATTTTAGCGTTAATACTCAATCCGGTAAGAATTGCTTGNTCAACACAAAATTCATTTATAACAGGAAGNGCTCCTGGCATTCCACAATCTACCAACTCAACTTGAGAATTAGGGTCACCACCCCATTCAGTTGAAGCGGTTGAAAAAAGTTTTGAGTTAGATTTAATCTGTGCATGAACCTCTAACCCCAAAACTACTTCCCATNTTCCNGTATCTCCTTCNATAAAAAAACTCATTNTGTTTCCTTACTACATTCAATAGCNCCACCTGCTGCCAAAACTGAAATTTCTTCAAATGGTTTGCCAATTACTTGCATACCAATTGGAAGATTGNTNTTATTGTTTCCTGCAGATACAGAAATNGCNGGAAGACCTGCAAGACTAGCNGGAACAGTTAAAACATCATTTAAGTACATTTCCAATGGATCATTTTGCTTTTCTCCAATTGAAAAAGCAACGTTTGGAGTTGTAGGAGTTAAAATTATATCNCANTTCTCAAAAGCATTTTTAAAATCATTTGAAATTAACTGTCTAACTTTNAACGCTTTTAAATAATATGCATCATAATAGCCTGCAGACAAAACATATGTTCCNATAATCAACCTTCTCTTAACTTCATCACCAAAACCTGATGCTCTTGTTGTTTGATACAAATCATCGAGATTTTCAGAATCCTCCCTNAATCCGTATCTTACTCCATCATATCGAGCTAAATTTGCTGAAGCTTCAGCAGGAGCAATTATATAATATGTTGGAAGAGCGTAGTTAGTATGTGGNAAAGAAATTTCAATTAGTTCTGAACCACAATCTTTAAAAATATTTACACACTCATCAAACTTTTTTTTTATGTCTTCATTTAATCCATCAATAATATATTCTTTGGGTAAACCAATTTTTTTTCCCTTCAAATCAAATTTTTTATAGTCACTGAAATTTGGTATTGATTTTTTTGAGCTTGTTGAATCTTTGTCATCATAACTACACATAGATTGAAGCATTAATGCAGCATCACTAACAGTTTTTGTGATTGGACCAGCTTGATCAAGAGAAGAAGCAAATGCAACCATGCCAAACCTTGAGCATCTTCCATAAGTTGGTTTTAGCCCAACCAAACCGCAAAAGGATGCAGGTTGCCTTATTGAACCACCAGTGTCTGAACCTGTTGCAGCAAAACACTGTCCTGAGGCAACAGCCGCAGCCGAACCTCCTGATGACCCTCCAGGAACAAGGTTTTTTTGGTCTTCTAAACCAATTGGATTTAAAACATTTCCAAAATAGCTTGTTGTATTAGCAGAGCCCATTGCAAATTCATCCATATTTGTTTTCCCCAACATTATTGCTCCATTTTTCCACAGGTTTTGCGATACAGTTGATTCATAAAATGGAACGAAATTTTCAAGAATTTTTGAACCTGCTGTTGTTTTAACACCATNAGTACAAAATAAGTCTTTCATNCCAATCGGAATACCCTCTAGAATCCCTAAATCCATTCCTTTTTGAATTTTTTCNTCTGATTCTTTTGCCATTTTTAATGCAACTTCGAAAGTTTTAGTTATAAAACAATTTAATTTTTTTTTTTCCTCAATCTGTTTTATAAAAAACTCTGTTAGCTCTGTTGAAGTTATTTTTTTTTTAAAAAGAAGTTCTTTCGCTTCAGTAATATCTATAGTTGAAAAATCTGTCACTCAACTACCTTTGGAACAACAAAAAAACCCGCTTTTTTCTCAGGAGAATTTTTAGTTATTAACTCATTTGAAAACTTTGAGTCTGATTTATCTTCCCTCATATTCATAGACTCATTAAAAACTGAGAGCATCGGTTCAACCCCCTCAGTGTCAACTTTTTTTAACTCATCCACCCACCCAAGTATATTATTAAGTTCATCGATTAGTTTCTTTTCTTCGGATTCCTTAATCTTAATTTTAGCAAGTTTTCCAACTTTTTTTACAATGGAGTTATCTATAGTCATAAATTAATGATTTTTCTTTAATAAACTTAATGTATAAATAACACTAGGTATGTTAATTCGCAATACAAAAGAGTTTTTAGAAAAAACTATATCCAACAAAATTTTAGCATTGGATATAGGGAAAAAAAAAATCGGTTTAGCTATCTCTGACCCCAATCACAAAATAGTTACGCCTCTAGAGGTTTTAAAAAAAAACAGGGATTATCTAAAAGAACTTCTTTTGATAATAACCGATTACAATGTTGGAGGTATTTTAATTGGACTACCAATTATTAAAATAACGAAAAATAAGATGTGTCAAATGGTTAGGGATATTGGAACGAATATTGATAAATTTTTATTAGAAAATAATTTTGATTTACCTATTTTTTTCTGGGATGAAAGTTATACTAGTTTTGAGGCTAAAAATGTAACAAAAGCTTTTTTTAAAAATACAAAAGAACAAAACAAACATATAGATAAATTTGCAGCAAAAGTAATACTTGATGATTTTTTTAATGAAAATTTAAATGAAAAAAAAAATTACTGAATCTCTTCATGGTATTAATGTATTTGATCTCACAAGAGTACTAGCTGGCCCTACGTCTACTCAAATACTAGGAGATCTTGGTGCCAACATAATAAAAGTTGAAAGACCAAGCTCAGGAGATGATTCTAGGAATTTAGGTCCACCTTATTTAGATAATTCTGCAGAATCACCTCAGGAGAGCTCTTACTATCTAAGTGTTAATAGAAATAAACAATCTGTAACAATTGATCTTACAAAAAAAGAAGGACAAGATCTTGCAAAAAAAATAATTAAAAAATGTGATGTATTAGTTGAAAACTTTAGAGCAGGAAACTTGAAACAATATGGTTTAGACTACAAAAGTGTAAAGAAAATTAATCCCAAAATTGTTTATTGCTCTATAACTGGATTTGGTCAAACTGGACCTTATTCAAAAAGAGGAGGATATGATTATTTAGTTCAAGCAATGGGTGGAATAATGAGTATTACTGGAGAGAAAAAAGGGCAACCCACAAAAATTGGCGTTGGTGTCTCGGATATAATAACTGGGTTATATGCTTGTATTTCTATTCTATCTGCTTTGAAATTTAGAGATATCACATCCGAAGGGCAACATATAGATATTTCTTTAATGGATTCACAGGTTTCTTGGTTAAGTTATGTAGCTCAAGGTTATTTAACATCTGGCTTAACACCGAAAAGAATTGGGAATGATCATCCATCAATAGTTCCGTATCAGACAATAAAAGCACAAAACGGATTAATGGTGCTAGCTATAGCTAACGACAGACAATTTAAAAACTTTTGTGATTTTTCTGGTTTAAAAAATCTGCATATAAATCCAAAATACAAAAGTAATTCTTTAAGGGTAAAAAATCGAAATAGTCTCAATAAAATTTTGAATAAAACAATTAAAAAAAAAAAAATTAGTTATTGGGTAAATGGTTTAACCAAAGTCAATGTACCTTGTGGNCCTATAAATGACATAAGTCAAGTTTTTGATGATCCACAGGTAAAATCAAGGAAAATGAAAATTAAGATGAAGCATAAAAAATCAAAACAAAAAATTGACCTCATTGCTAGCCCAATGAAATTTAATGTATCAAAAATAAAATATAAAAAACCACCACCTACATTAGGTGAGGATACAGAATTATTCTTAAAAAAATTTTTAAAAGTCACTAATAATGATTTAAAAAAATTAAAATCAAAAAAGATTATTTAATAAGTGGGTTGAAGATTATTTTTAAAAGTATAGTATTCAATTTTAATGATAGAGGGCGAATCAAGCAATAATTATCCTCACAAGCATCTACTTGGAATCGAAGGGCTTTTACCAACTTCCATTAACTTTTTACTTAATTTGTCCAACAAGTTTGTTGATCATTTAAATAATAAGAAAAATGGAAAATTAGAGTTTCTTAAAAATAAAATTTGTATAAATCTTTTTTTTGAAAATTCAACTAGAACAAGAACCTCTTTTGAGCTTGCGGGCAAAAAACTTGGCGCTGATATGTTAAATATTTCTGTTGGAACAAGTTCAATTAAAAAAGGTGAAACCTTAATAGATACAGCAATGACTTTAAATGCAATGCAGCCTGATATACTTGTTGTTAGACATCATGATGCTGGAGCAGTTAAACTTCTTTCTGAAAAAGTTAATTGTGGAGTTATAAATGCAGGTGACGGTCCACACGAACACCCTACTCAAGCATTACTTGATGCGTTAACAATTTTAAAAAGAAAAAAAAAAATCTCGGGTCTTAAAGTTGCAATTTGTGGTGATATTATGCACAGTAGAGTTGCAAGATCAAATATTCATTTATTAAATACTCTAGGTGCAGAAGTGAGAGTTATCGCACCAGCTACTTTGATTCCAAAGGATATCGAATCTTTGGGCGTGAAAACCTTTTACGANATGAAAGATGGTTTAAAAAATGTTGACATAATAATAATGTTAAGACTTCAATTAGANAGGATGTCTGGTTCCTTTGTTCCATCTATTCGAGAATACTTTAGATTTTATGGCCTTGATAGAGAAAAGTTAAACTTTGCAAAATCAGATGCATTAATTCTTCATCCAGGTCCAATGAATAGAGGTGTGGAAATAGACTCTGAGCTAGCCGATGATATGGATAGATCAGCAATTTTCGAACAAGTTCAAATGGGAGTTGCTGTTAGAATGGCATGTCTAAAAGCGATAATCGATTACAAATTAGATAATTATGAATAAAAATTTATTTAACAATGATAAGAAAGCCTCAAAAAATTATCTGCTTAAGGGAGGTTTTATAGTTGATGTTATCAATAAAAAAATCATTAAAGAAGACTTATATATTAAAAACAAAATCATCGAAAAAATAGGAAAAAACCTTGCACAAAATATTGATAAAGATACAGAAATAATTGATTGTAAAAATCTTTATATTTCTCCAGGTTTTGTAGATATGAGAGTAAATATCTCCGAGCCTGGTCACGAACATAAAGAGACAATAAAAAGTGCGTCTATGTCAGCAGCAAGTGGCGGAATAACTTCTATTATATGCATGCCAAATACAATTCCACCAATAGATCAACCAGCAATAATTCACAGTATTCAAAGAAAAGCAAGAGAGGTTGGACTTAGTAAGATATTTTGCACAGGTTGTATAACGAGAAATTTTAAAGGCAAAGAAATATGTGAGCTACATCTTATGAAAGAATCTGGAGCAGTTGGTTTTACTGATGGAATAAAGTCAATAGAAAATACAAGAGTAATGCGAAGAGCCCTGAGTTATGCAAAATCTTTTAATGGATTGATAATTCAACATGCCGAAGAACATAACCTAAGCGAAAATGGTGTTGCCAATGAATCAGAAATTGCTACCAGAATGGGCTTAAAAGGAATTCCAAGTTATGCTGAATCAATGGTCGTTGAAAGAGATTTATGGTTAGTTAAGGAAACTAAATGCAGGTATCACGTAAACCATATTTCTACCAAAGAAACGGTAGAAATAATAAGAAAGGCAAAAAAAAATGGATTGCCAGTAACATGTGACACCTCACCACCATATTTTACTTTAAATGAATTGAGTCTGGAAAATTATAGAACATTTTCTAAATTAAACCCTCCTCTGAGAAGTGAAGGTGACAGAATGTCGATAATTGAAGGTATTTGTGATGGAACGATTGATGCAATTTCTTCTGATCATACTCCTCAGGACCAGGATGCAAAAAGATTACCATTTAATCAAGCTGAATTTGGTGGGGTTGGTTTGGAAACTCTGTTACCATTAACTTTAAATCTAGTTAAAAATAATTATATAAAAATTGAAGAGCTCTTGAAGCTTGTGACGGTAAATCCAGCCAAAATTTTAAACTTAAACTGTGGAACGATAAATGAAAAATTAGAGGCAGATATATCTGTTTTTGATTTATCTTTACCTTGGAAGATAAATCCAGAATCTTTTTTTGGGAAATCTAAAAATTCTCCTTTTGACGGAATGCTAGTTGAGGGTAAAAATATTATGACATTTGTAAGAGGAAGACTTGTTTATAGATTATAATTTATTTTGTGCTTTAGTAATTTGTTATTTTATTGGCTCAATACCATGCGGATTATTATTATCAAAATTGACAAAAAAAAATGATCCAAGATTTCATGGCTCAAAAAATATTGGTGCAACAAATATGTTAAGAGTTGGAGGTTGGAAAATTGGGTTTGTTACTTTAATTTTTGATATCACAAAAGGTTTTATTCCGATTAAAATAATAACTCTTTATTACCAACAAGAAGTTTTGGTTTTTGCAATTCTTGGAATAATTTGTGGTCACTTATATCCTATTTGGCTTAAATTTAAGGGTGGTAAGGGTGTGGCAGCATTTATTGGTATCTTGCTTGGATATGATTTATTTTTATTTTTTTCTTTTACCCTTACATGGCTTTTATTCTCAATTTTATTCAAATACTCATCTTTTTCAGCCTTAATGGCATTAATAATCAACCTTATACTAGTGATTTGTTTTTATGAACAAAAAATTGTATTTATGATTACAAGTCTAATGATAATTTATAAACATAAAGAAAATATTCAAAGGCTATTAAAAGGTGAAGAGTCTAAAATAAATTTAAAAAAAAAAAATTAAATTTTGACATTTCTTTTTTAAAAATATAGGTATCTTCATTATGAAACTTCTTGTTGTTGAATCACCTGCAAAAGCAAATACTATAAAATCCTACCTGGATAAAAACTTTGAAGTAATAGCAAGTATTGGTCATTTCCGAGATTTACCGAAAAGTGGTATAGGTATTGATGAAGAAAAAGACTTTTTTGTTAGTAAATGGGAGATTGATAAAAAAAAAGTAGACCCTTTATTAAAATCTATAAAAAAATCAGATGAAATTTTTTTGGCACTTGATCCTGATAGAGAGGGAGAACTTATTGCTTGGCATTTGGTTGAAATTTGTAAAGAAAAAAAAATGTTTGATGGAAAACAATTTAAAAGGATAGAATTCTCAGCCGTAAGAAAAGATGATATATTAAACGCCATACAAAACCCCAGAACAATAAATCAAAACTTAGTAAATGCAGCTATTACTAGAAGATTTTTAGATAGATTTTTTGGTTACAAAATTTCTCCAATAACAAAAAGAAGAACAATTTTTGGTTCTTCCGCTGGAAGAGTTCAATCGCCAACTTTAAAAATATTGTGTGAAAAAGAACTTGAGATTGATTTATTTGAACCACAAGAATTTTGGGATATTAATATAGAACTTAGGGATATCTACAAAAATAAAATTAATTGTTCAATAGTTACACAACAAGACAAAAGATTTGACAAACTTTCTATAAACAATAAAAAAGTTGCAGAAAATCTAAAAGAAAAAATTGCAAGACAAAATTTTTTTGTCGATTCTGTTAATAAAAGAGAAAAAAGAAGGAGTCCATATTCTCCCTTTTCCAATTCACTGCTCCTTCAAGATGCATCATCAAAACTTGGCTTTAGCCCAAAACAAACAAATTCAGTTGCACAAGAATTAAAGGACGGAATTGGTTCTCTTGGGGCATTAATTACTTATCATAGAACTGACTCTAATAAGATGAAAAATAGTGAGGTAAAAAAACTTAGAGAATTTATTAAAAAAAATTATGGTGATAGTTATCTGTCTAATAAGGAAATCTTTTACAAAGAAAAATCAAAATTTGTTCAACAAGGTCATGAAGCAGTTACACCAACAAATTTTGAAAAAAAACCCAATGAAATTAAAAAGTTCTTAAATGAAAGTCAGTACAAACTTTACGATTTAATATGGAAAAGAACAATAGCATCACAAATGGAACAAAGTGTAAATTTAGAAACGACATATTATATCAAAGGAGAAGAGATTCTATTAAAAGCAAACGGATCTATTGAGAAATTCAAAGGATTTAAATCAGTATATAACTATCTAGATAGAAATGATGATGAACAAACACTACCAAACTTAAATGTCAAAGATAAGTTACTTCAGGATAAAATTGATATTAAGCAAAATTTTACAAAACCACCCAACAGATATTCGGAGGCTGGACTTATTAAAAAATTAGAAGAACTAGGAATAGGAAGACCCTCGACATATGTTACAATTTTTACAAAATTAGAGGATAGAAAATATGTTCAAATTAAAAACAAGGCTTTGATCCCAACATCAAGTGGTAAAATTTTATCAAAATTTCTTGATGGGTTTTTCAATCAATTTGTAGATTACACATTTACTGCTGGGCTTGAAAGACAATTAGATCAAATAACAGAATCAAAACTTAAATGGAAAGAAACTTTAAAAAAATTTCTAGATATTCTCAATAAAACTCTTAAGGAAGTAGAAGATAAAAGTATCACAGAAATTATTAATAAAATTAATGAATATTCACCAGAAATTCTCAAAGAAAAAAAATGTCCAAAATGTTCTGATGGAGAATTAACAATTAAATTTGCATTTAGTGGACCATTTATTGGATGTACTAAATACCAAAAAGACGGAAATGGTTGTAAATATAGTCATGCAATTGGAGATGATGAAAACAACAAAGAATTATCAGGGGATGGGAAAAATATTGGAATTCATCCCTTAACTAATAAAAATATACTTTTAAAAGTTGGAAGATATGGAAGATATTTAGAAACAGAAACAGAAGATGGAAAAATTAAAAGATCAAGTATCCCTAAAAATGTTTCAAATGAAGAAATTGATTTGCCTAAGTCAATTAAGTTTCTAACTCTTCCAAGAATTGTGGGTACTCATCCAGAATCAAAGAAAGAAATTATTGCATCAATTGGTCCGTACGGTCCATATTTAAAACATAATAATAAATTTATATCTTTAAAAGAAGATGATGTTACAGAAGTTGGAATAAATAGGGCAGTTGAGCTTATAAATAAAAAAATCTTAGAAACTAAAGAGGATTTAATTGGAACTCATCCAGAAACCAAAACTAAAATAATTAAAAAAAAGGGGATTAAAGGAAGATCAGATTATATTTCATATAATAAAAAAAATTATCCTATACCCAAAGAACTTGATGGTAAATCTCTTTCATTAGAGGATGCAATAAAAATAATAAATGAAAAAAAAGATAAAAAAAAGAGAAGTTAAGTTTTCCGATATTATTGAAGAAGAAATAAAGAATAACTCAATAAGACATGGTTTTTCAAAAAATATCATTACCCACACTAAAAATCTTAAAAAAAAAAAAAAGCTACAAACATAAAGATTTCACAAAAATACCCTTTGTTACAATTGATGGTGAAGATAGCAAAGACTTTGATGATGCAGTTTGGTCTAAAAGTGATAAGAATAAAACAAAAATAATGATAGCTATTGCAGATGTAAGCTATTACGTATCAGAAAACGATCCTTTGGATGTAGAGGCAAAAAAACGTGGTAACTCATTCTACTTTCCAGACAGAGTAATACCTATGTTTCCTCCAGAAATTTCAAACGATATTTGTTCATTAGTCCCTAATAAAGAAAGAAAGTGTCTTGTAATAGAGGTAAATTTTGAGAAAAATAATTTTAAAGATTTTAAAGTTCATAGAGCAAATATAATTTCAGTAGCGAGATTAACTTATGNTCAAGTAGAAGAGATTTACAAAAAAAAATATTTAAAAAATAAATATTTTGAATTAATTTCTAATCTTTTTGAGACATATTTTATGTTAAAAAAAAAATCTGAGGAAAGAGGTAAAATTTTTTTTAATTCTGAAGAGTTCAAAATTAATTTGATATCTGATGAGAATTTTGAATTCGAAAAAAAAGTAGGTTTACAATCTTACAAACTCATTGAAGAATTTATGATTTTAGCTAACTCAATAATTGGAAGCTTCCTTAAAAAAAACAAAATAGAATCATTATTTAGAAATCATGAAAAACCATCTAAAGAAAAAGTTTATTACTTAAAAAAAATTATTAATGAAAATAATATTGATTTTTCAGGAAATTTTCAAAATCAAAAAGACTTTAATCTTCTATTAAAGAAAATAAAAAATAAAAAAAAATTTTTTTTTTTTAACGAAATTCTTCTTAGATCACAGTCAAAAGCATATTATCATAAAGAAAATAAAGGTCACTTTGGTTTATCAATAAGTAATTATGTACACTTTACCTCACCTATAAGAAGATATTCAGATCTTATGGTGCATCGTAATCTAATAAGTGCATATTTTAAAAAAGAAAAAAGAAAAAATGTCAATATTTCAGAACACTTAAATGTTCAAGAAAAAAAGGCAGATTTTATGGAAAGAAGAATTGTAGAAAGAGCATGTAGTCTTTATCTAAGAAAAAAATCGAAATATGAATTTACTGGTTTTATTGATGCTATAGAAAGTTTTGGAATATTTATAAAAGCAATCGATTATCCTTTCTCCGGGTTAGCTAGATTAAGAAATCATTATAATTTTACACCTAAAAAAAAAATTCATAGAGAACCATTTAAAGTTGGTCAATTGGTAAAGTTTAAAATNAAAAGAAATAATATTTATAACGGCAAAATACTTTTAGATAAAATTAAAATAATAGAAAAAAATGAAAAATTCTAAATTTGGTCAATTAAAAAGAGGTTTTTCCAAAAAATGTCCAAGTTGCGGAAATTCGCCAATTTTCTTAAGTTATATTAAGACCTTTAAAAGTTGCAAGTCTTGTGGAATTAAGTTTTCTAATTATAAATCTGACGATGGACCAGCATATTGTACTATTTTTCTTGTAGGTCATATTTTGATTCCATTAATTTTAATTGTAGAAAAAAAATTTAGTCCTGCAATTATTTATCAAATGATTTTTTGGCCTCTTTTAACCATAATTTTATGTCTATGGCTTCTTCCTAGAGTAAAAGGTGCATTTATAGCTGCACAAATTTTTTTAAATGACAGAAAAAGTTAGGCTTGACAGTTTTTTCAAATTAATTATAACAAATNAATGGCAAAATCTAATACAATACAAATTAAACTTGTTAGTTCCGCGGATACTGGTTTTTTTTACGTGAAAAATAAAAACCCAAAATCTAAATCTGAAAAGCTTGAACTAAAAAAATATGATCCTAAAGTTAGAAAACACGTAGTTTTCAAAGAGCAAAAAATTAAGTAATTTTTTTTTTTTNTCTTTTTATCTCTATCCCAAGGTCCTCTAAAGACTTTTTTGTTACGTCATTCGGCGATCTCATCATCAAATCCTCTGCTTGTTGATTCATTGGAAAGGCAACAATTTCTCTGAGATTTTCCTCTTCAGCAAGTAACATTATAATCCTATCAATTCCTGGGGCTGAGCCACCATGGGGAGGAGCACCAAATTTAAAAGCCTGAAACAATGAACCAAATCGATCAAGTAATTCTTGCTGAGAATATCCTGCAATTTCGAATGCTTTTAACATTATATCTAACTTATGGTTTCTGATAGCACCTGATGATAATTCCACACCATTACAAACTATATCAAACTGCCAAGCTAAAATTTCTAAAGGATTTTTATTATTTAGAGATTCCATACCGCCTTGTGGCATTGAAAATGGATTATGACTAAAGTCAATTTTTTTTTGTTTGTGGATCAAACTCATACATTGGAAAATCAACAATCCAGCAAAATTTAAAGCTATTTTTGTCTAGNATATTCAATTCATTGCAAAGCTTTGTTCTTGCAGTTGCTGCAAATTTAATTGCATTATTTTTTTCNTCACTTATGAAGAAAACTGTATCGCCATCNTCTAAATTTGATAAATCCTTTATAGATTTTAAATTTTCTTCTTTCANATTTTTTGCAATCGGTCCTTTAAATTGTTTATTTTCAAAAATAATATAGCCCAAACCTTTTTGACCATTATCTCTTGCCCAATTATTAAGTTTGTCAAACCAGCCTCTTGGCTTAAGGCTTGATTTAGGCGTTTTTATTGCTTTTACAACAAAACCTTTTTTTATATTGTCTTCAAAAATTTTAAACCCAGAGTTTTCAAAGCAACTAGTAACATCATTTATAACTAAAGGGTTTCTTAAATCAGGTTTATCAGTTCCATAAAGGCTAATTGAATCTTTATATTTAATTATTTCAAAGGGAGGTTTAGCAACTATTTTACTCGAATATTCAGTAAAAATTTCAAATAAGACTGGTTCTATTGTTTGAAAAATATCATTTTGGTTAACAAATGCCATTTCAAAATCCAATTGATAAAATTCTCCAGGTGATCTATCCGCTCTGGCATCTTCATCGCGAAAACATGGAGCAATTTGAAAATACTTATCAAAATTAGAAATCATTAGTAGTTGCTTGAAAATTTGAGGAGCTTGAGGTAGAGCATAAAATTTTCCTTTGTGAATTCTACTTGGTACTAAGAAATCTCTTGCGCCTTCTGGAGAAGATGCTGTCAAAATAGGGGTCTGAATTTCAATAAAACCTCTACTAATCATTTTTTGTCTAATACTATTTATTATTTTTGATCTAAGAATNATATTTTTATGATTTTTTTCTCTTCTGAGGTCTAAATACCTATATTTCAATCTTAAATCTTCANGTGAGTCATCATCAACAGCAACTTGAAAGGGAATTTGTTCTGATTCATTAAGAATTTCAATTTCATTAGACAATATTTCAATTTCACCAGTTGGTAAATTTTTATTTACTGTATCGTCAGATCTTTTTATTACTTTTCCAGAAATTTTAATTACGCTCTCAAGTTTTATATTTTCGATTATTTTAAATTTTGGATTATCAGAATTTACAACACACTGAGTTAGACCATATTCATCTCTCAAATCAACGAATAAAACTCCTCCATGATCTCTAATTTTATTTATCCAGCCAGAAATATAAACATCTTCATTAATATGTTTTTTATTTAATTCACCGCAATTATGTGATCTATATAAATTCATGTAATTGATGTAAAACTATTTAAATGATAATTATTAACTGTGTTAATTTACAATAATGATCAATTAAAACAATTCTTTTTAAAAAGTCAAAAGGATAAAATAATTGGAATAGATACAGAGTTTTTTAGAGTCAGCACTTATTATCCTAAATTATGTTTAATTCAACTCTCTAATAAAACTCAAACAGTTATAATTGACCCACTTAGCGAAACTATAGATTTGTCATTAATACGGGGATTAGTTTTTAAAAGAAACATTATAAAAGTTCTTCATGCGGCATATCAAGATATTGAAATTTTTTTTAATTTATTTGGAAAGATTCCAAAAAATATTATTGATACACAGTTATGTCTTCCTGAAATTGGATATGCTCATTCAATGGGGTATGCTGAGGCGTGCAAAAATTTACTAAATGTAAACATCAATAAAAAAAATCAATTTATTGATTGGAGAAAAAGACCATTAGATAAAGAAAAAATTCACTATGCTATAAATGACGTAAAATATCTGCCTAGGTTATTTTTAAAAATAGAAAAAATGATTAATATTAAAAAAATATAAATATTTTAATTAGTCATAGAAAGCTATTAGATGAAGAAAATTACAAAAAAAAACCCGAAAAAGCATGGGAAAAATTAAAAATAAGTGAAACTAAAAAATATGAAATAAAAAAATTAATGGAAGTTTGTTTTTTAAGAGAAAAATTAGCAAAAAAAGAAAATATTCCTGTAAAAAAAATTATTACTGA
>PATB01000004.1 GCA_002712255.1 Alphaproteobacteria bacterium | reverse complement strand
TGAAGATTCAACGTTAGATAACAATAAATTTAGAAATTTTAGATTAGTTGATGAAATAAAAGGTTTTAATTATTCTCAAGGGAAAACTAAATTGATAAAGGTTTATGCTAACTTCTAATTATCTTATACCTAAAAACCTAAAGCAATTTACTTCATTACATTTTTTTATTTTTATTTTAATAGCTACAATTTTAATTTTTAATTTCTTGGATATTATTATATTTCAGTACTCAAGAACTTTTCCGGACACTATATTTTGGTTCTTTAAAAATATTATCGATCCGCTATCAGATATATTGGACCCGCTTCATATAATTCTAGTGAGTTTAGTAATTATTCTCTTTAATTATAATCTAAAAAAAACTCTCAAAAATCCAGCTAAGCTTAATTTGATGGAACAAAAAAGTGGGTTAAAAAAAAAGAAAATCTTCGATACATTTGATTATTATTCACTAGTTAGCATGCATTTTTTTTGGTCGTTAGCTATAGCTGGAATAGCTTGCAATTTGTTAAAATATATTGTGGGTGTAGCACGACCAAAATATTTTTTTTTTGAGGGTTTCGAAAGAATAGATTTTTTTAATATATTACATAAAGCTAATTCATTTCCATCTGGCCATACACAAGCGGCATTTACTTTAGCTATCTTGGTAATGATCTATTTTAAAAAATATCATTTTTATATTTTATGCTTGGCAATTTTAATGGGCCTTTCTAGAATATTCATGACTATGCATTTTCCGAGCGATATTTTTTTTGGTGCGTATTTAGGAGCAATTGTTCCTATTTTACTGTATCAAAATATTTTTTATAAAAAAATTAAACTTTACAAAAAGTCTAGCGTTACTAATTTACAAGGTTTTATTAAGTTAATGTACTGGAGAGTATTCATATGAACATAGTTTTTAAAATAACTTTTTTTATCTTTTTAATATTTCAAGCTCATCAAAGCTTTGCAGGCAACTGGTGTAAAGCAATCTATAATAAAGATATAACACAAGGAGATTTTCAAGCTCAAATTAGTAAGTGTAAAAACACAGATAATTTTTTTTTAGCTATTCATACATCCTACAATAATTCAGGACATTTACTAAATTCATTAATTTCTGAACTTTGTGATTTAAGAAGAAATATACTTAAATCCGAACCTCGTGCTGGTGACCCATATTTTACAGTTGTTTGCGAATTTAGACGACATTACATAAGAAAAAATTAAACATTTTTTTTGAAAGTCGTTTAAATAATATGCTAAATTTAATTTCAAATATAAGATTTGATAGGATTAAAAAGGATCACAACCATTCTTTTAAGAAAAACCTAGACAATTTTTCAAATTCAGAATTAAGCGCCTTCCCTGAAAAAAACAGTCTTGATACACAAATCTCTTCAGCTGACTGGATTAATTTATACCGTAAACAATAAAACCCTGACATAGTCAGGGTTTTATTGGAGGAAATTAAAATAGACTTGAGACTAGCAATAACAAAAAAGTTGAGGAGAATGTTATTGCACAAATTTTTGTTATTATCATACTAGCCCTATTTATCAATATATAGTCAAAAAATATAGATGTCAAACTATATATTGATTTTTTGTATTTTATTTTTTTTTTAAATTTCTAAAATTATCTAATGAAAAAAAAAAAAATAGCTATTATTGGTAGTGGTATTTCTGGGTTATCTTGTGCCTGGAAATTATCTGAAAAATTTGAGGTTGAACTATTTGAATGCGATAAAAGATTTGGCGGTCATTCAAATACAGTGCAAATTAATGATGGGAAAAAAATTATTTACGTAGACACTGGTTTCATTGTTTTTAATGAACATAATTACCCATTACTGTGTAAATTTTTTAAGAGTTTGGGTGTTGTTTCCTATGAAAGTGATATGTCGTTTTCAGTTTCCATTGCACATAATAATTTAGAATATTCAGGTACAAATTTAATTTCAATTTTTGCACAAATTAAAAATTTATTCAATTTACATTTTCTCAGGATGTTATTTGAAATAGTCAGATTTAATAGAAATGTCGAAAAAGATAAAAAAAAATTTTCTAACCTTACAATTGATCAATATTTAAAAAAAAAAAAATACAGTAATTATTTTATTTCTAATCATCTTTATCCTATGGCAGGAAGTATTTGGTCGTCAAAGTTGAACGATATTAAAAACTATCCCTTTGGAAAGTTTGTATCTTTTTTCTCCAATCATGGCCTGCTGAAAATTTTTAATAGACCTAAATGGAGAACAGTAGAAAAAGGAAGTCAAACTTATGTAAAAAAAATACTAAATAACAAAAAAATAAAGTTCCATAAAAATACTACAGTTAGAGTTGAAAAAAGAAAAAAAATGATTTTCCTTAGATTTAATGGTTTGATAAAAAAATATAACCACTTGGTAATAGCAACACATTCAGATCAAGTTAAATCTGTTCTAAATCTAGATAGAAAAGAGAAAAAAATTTTTTCAAATATGAAATATAAAAAAAATATTGTTTATCTTCATAAAGACCCTTCTTTGATGCCAAAAAAAAAAAAAGTTTGGTCAAGCTGGAATTATTTACAAGATTCCAAGAAAGTAAATGAATTAACTGTAACTTATTGGATGAATAAATTACAAAAATTAAAAACAAACACAAATATTTTCGTTTCTTTAAACCCATTTAAAAAACCTGAAAAAGACAAAATATTTCAAGTAATTAACTATCAACATCCTCAATTTAATTTTGAAACTTTCGACAAGCAAAAGGAAATTGATAAAATCCAAGGAAAATCGAACACCTGGTTTTGTGGTGCTTATTTGGGTTATGGTTTTCACGAAGATGGTATAAGTTCATCAATTAATGTAGCAAAAAAAATATATGCAAGAGAAAAAGAAAAATTTATTGAAATGTGAAGAAAACTTTATGTTTTCAGGAATAGTTAATCACGAACGCATAAAACCATTTAGACATTCGTTTAAATACCATCTAACTTACTTTTGGTTCGATATTAACTTAACAAACAGATATAGATTACTTAAGAAAAATAAATTTTCTTTTTTTTCTTTTTATGACTCAGACCATGGTCCAGTCAAACCGAAAATTAAATGTCTCTTTGAGTATTTCAAGGGTAAATTAGATTTAAAAAAAAAGGATATTAAAAAAATAAAAGCTTTATGTTTACCAAGAACCTTTGGTTATGTTTTTAACCCAATATCTGTTTTTTTGATTTATAATAATGACAATCTTCCAGTAAGGATAATTTTTGAGGTAAGCAATACTTTTGGGGAAAGACATGCCTATGTCTGCAAAACAAATAAAAAAGGAATTTACCATCTTAACAAAATGCTTTATGTTTCTCCTTTTTTTAAAACAAAAGGAAAATACGAAATCCATTTTAACATAAAAAAAAAATTTGTTAATTTATTCATTTTATATGAAATAAATAATGTTAAGGTTTTTAAAGCCTCATTTATTGGAAAATCAATGAAAATGACAGAGTTTAATTTTTTAAAAATTTTTTTTAACAATATGTTTCAAAATTTTAAAGTAACTTTTGGGATATATGCTCAAGCCTTGAAACTTTGGTTAAAAGGTGCAACATATATAAAGAAACCAAACAAACCAGAAAATTTCATAACAAAATTATAATTAAATATGGATAAAGAATTTAAGGCAAAAGCCGAACTTTTTTTTAGTGTTTTGTCACAAGGAAAATTTGGCTCAATTAAGGTTTTCTATAAAAACAAAAAGGTATTTTCTCATTTGGGAAAATTACCTGGACCGAACGCGCATATAAAATTAATTCACAAAAAGTGTCTCGATGATTTTTTTCTTAAAGGTGATTTAGGTTGGGCAGAAAGCTATATTGAAAGTAATTGGGAGTCCTCAAATTTATCAGATTTTCTTGAATGGGGTGCGAAGAATTTTCATGAGTTTTCAAAATATATAAGAGGTAAATGGTTTATCATCCTTTACTTAAGGTTGAAGCATTATCTAAATAGAAATTCTAAGTCAGGCTCAAAAAAAAATATTTCTTTTCATTATGACTTAGGTAACTCCTTTTATGAAAAATGGCTGGATAAATCAATGACATATTCTTCGGCTATGTTTAAAAAAGAATCTGATGATTTATTTAATGCTCAATTAAATAAGTACCGGAATTTGGCAAAAATCATTGACATAAAAGATAGAGATAAAGTTCTTGAAGTCGGATGTGGTTGGGGTGGTTTTTCATGCTTCTTGGCAAAAAATTTTGCTACTGACGTGACGGCCATTACAATATCAAAAAAACAGTTTGAGAAAGTTAAAGAAAAAGTATTCAAAGAAAAACTTAATGATAAGGTTAACGTTAAGCTCACTGATTATAGGGAGGTTAAAGGTCTTTATGATAAGATAGTTTCAATTGAGATGTTTGAGGCCGTTGGGGAAAAGTATTGGCAAAAATATTTTGAGGTCTTAGGTAGTAACCTAAAGTACAATGGAGCTATTGGATTACAGACAATAACAATAGAAGATAAATTTTTTAAAAAATACAGAAAATTTCCTGATTTTATTCAGACCTATATTTTTCCAGGGGGTATGTTGCCTTCTATTGAAGAGATGAGTAAGGTTTTAAAGTTAACGGGTCTATCAATTGAAAAAAAGGAAATGTTTGGCAATGACTATGCAAAAACTCTTAAATTATGGTCTAAGTCCTTTGAGAATTCCTGGGATAATATTAAAAAAGAGGGTTTTAATGATACATTTAGAAGAATGTGGAGATATTATCTTGGATATTGTGAAGGGGGATTTAAATCGGGTAATATAAATGTGGGTCAATTTTTAATTAAAAAAAACTAGTGAAAAAAATTTCTTTGAGAAATATTTTTTATTCCTTACCAGCCTTTTCTTTTGCAATACCAACTTTTCCTGTAATGATTATGCTTCCAGCATTTTTTGCTGAAGTTCATAATTTTGATATTGCAATAATTGGAACGTATATATTTCTAGCAAAGTTAGTTGATATTGTCTCTGACCCAATCGTTGGATGGGTGAATGATAAAAAAATACTTGATAGAAAGTTTTTAATTACCCTTGGATCAATTTTATGTGCAATAAGCCTATATAAACTCTTTATACAAAAAAACATTACTTACGAGTATTACTTGTTTGTATGGATTAGTGTTTTATATTTAGGTTGGACCTTATTTCAGATACCTTATTTATCTATTGGTTATGATCTCGAGAAAGATTACTTTTTAAGAACCAAACTTAGTGCTAACAGAGAGCTTTTCATTCTCTTTGGACTTTTCTTTTCACTGGGATTACCTATGTTTTTTAATTTTAGTAATGCAGAACTACTAAGTTACATTGTTTATGTAGCGATTTTCTCTGGATTCATTGGGATATCAGTTATGCTTTTTAAAATTCCTGATAATCGTGTTCTAAAAAAAGACATTCAATTTAAAAGTGCTCTTAAAAATTTAAGAAAAAATGATCCTTTAGTAAGAGTAATGTTTGCTTGGTTCGTCAATAGCCTGGCAAATGTATTCCCTATGATATTATTTTCGTTTTATATTTCTTACGTTCTAGGAGGAAATGATAATGATAGACAAGTTGTTCTGTTTTATTACTTTTTATTTGCTATTTTGGGTGTACCTTTTTGGACATATTTTAGCAAAAAATTTGGGAAAAAAAAAACTTGGGCTACCTCTTTAATTTTATCAGCATTTTTTTTTATATTTGTTTTTTTTCTTTCAAAGGGTGATATCTATTTGTTTATAATTATTTCATGTATTACTGGTTTTTGTTTAGGTGCTGATTTAATAATTCCACCTTCAATACAAGCAGATATCAGTGACATTCATCTTAATAAGTTTAATGAAGATATTTCTGGTGTTTTATTTTCTTTTATTACTTTTTTGAATAAATTATCATTTGCTATTGCGAGTTTATTTGTTTTCTCAATTTTGGGTTTATTAAATTTCAAAGCTAACGAAGAAATTAGTTATGAAACGAAAATTTTTATTATAATTTCTTATGCATTAATTCCAATTGTACTTAAATTCTCATCATCTTTGATTTTAATGAGATTTAAATTAACAGAAAAAGATCTTAAAAAAATTCAGAAAAAAATTTATGGTTGAAATTTTTTTTTTAATGAAGATTAATATAATATGCGATTTTTAATAATTAGTTTTCTTTTTTTAACCTCTTGCTCAACTGATATGAACATTAATAATTTTAGTCAAAATAAACCTAAATTCATACTTGAAGAATATTTCAATGGAAAGACCGAGGCATGGGGAATGTTTCACGATAGGTTTGGTAATCTTAAAAGATCTTTCAAGGTTGATATTATTGGAAAACTAAAGTCAGATATTCTTACCTTAGATGAAAAATTTGTTTATGATGATGGTGAAAAAGATACCCGAATTTGGACTATAAAAATTCTCGGAGACAATAAATACTCGGGAGAAGCTTCAGATGTTGTTGGAAAAGCAACTGGTGTATCCAGTGGCAATGCTTTAAATTGGAAATATAAACTTAATCTAAAGGTTAAAGATAGTACTATTATGGTTGATTTTGATGATTGGATGTTTTTACAGGACAAAAACATATTAATTAACAGGGCAGAGGTAAAAAAGTGGGGGCTTAATATTGGTGTGGTGACAATAACCTTTCTAAAGACAGAATAACTAATTGTGAATTTTTCTAAATATTGAGCCAATTAAGGGTAGATTAGAATATACATTTTTACCACTATCCCAATAATCAATATGCTTATAAATAAGATTTTTTTTTATTAACAACTCACTTATACCGTTAAAACCTAATCTTTTTTTTGATATTCGATACTCAAAATTCCATTTAACAAGAACTAAATCTTTTTTTTCCATGATAACTAAAATTTTGAATTTTGGATTTTTAATTTTGGTAAACATTTTTTCAAGAAGGTTTTTAAACTCCTCTTTTCCTTTAATTTTATTAAATGGATCAATGAAAATAAAGTTTTCATGCAAACATTCAATAAGTTTATAAATTGTTGAGAGCTTTAATTGTTCAAAAGATTTAACGTATTGTTTTACGATTTTTTTCATCCTGGTAGCTTGATAAACTTTTTTATGAGAAAGAAGTATAGCTTATATGGAAAAAAACTCAGAATTTTCATTGGAATTAAAAGTATTTTTGGGAAATAAATTTCAAAATTATTTGAGTGTATTTTTGAAAAAATTTTTCTTGCTGCGTCTTCTGGGCTCATTAGAAATGGCATTGAAAAAGTATTTTTGTCAGTCATCGGTGTTTTTACAAAACCCGGATGAACTACCTGAATTTTTATATTAAATTGTTCTAATTCTATCTTTAGAGTTTCAGCTAAAAAAGTTAACCCTGATTTTGTTACACCGTATAAACCTGCTCCTGGCATCCCCCTGTATCCTGCAGGAGAAGAAATAAACATAATATGTCCTTTTTTTTCTCTTTTCATCATATTAACAATGGTAGGGAGACAATTTATGGCGCCTATTAAATTAATATCAATTACTTTCTTAGCATTTACTGGGGATATTTCTTTCAACGAACCGGGGCTATAAATTGCCGCATTAAGAATCAATAAATCAATAGACTTAAACTTCTTTATGATTTTTTTTGCAACAGCGGAAGTCTCTTTCAAATTACTAACATCATGTTTAAAAGGGAATATTTTTTTTTTATTATGCCTTGCTACATCCAAAAGTTTTTCTTTTCTTCTTCCACTTATTATAACGTTATATCCATTATTACAGAATATTTTGGCTAGTTCCTTTCCAATACCTGTACCACCTCCAGTAATCCAAACTCTGCCTTTACTCATTATTATCGAAGTCCCTTAAAAAATACTCTATTTCACTTCCATCTTTATAAAAAACCATTTTTACCCACTGAGAATTTTTATACCAAATCTCAATATTTACATCATCTCCAGTAAATTCCTTACCAGTTAATTTATAATGTTCAGCGAAAACTTTGTTATCGTAAATATTTTCTTCTCCAAGGTACTCAATTTTAAAGTCAATAAAAGTACAATCTTGAGTATTTAAAACTTTTTTATTTTTTTTATCTTTTACTAGGATGTAGTTCCAATAACTTGTTGGTAAAATTTGTTCATATACTTCTTGTTTATTATTGGTTCCATTTAACAGCATACCATTGTTAATTTTATTCGTATTGCAAAACAAAATGTCACCATTCTTATCAGTTTTAGTGTTTAGTTGAACCAAAGAATTATTTAGCCAGTTTTCATTGTTTTGGTGAAAATAATCGTAAACTGTAAAACCAAGAAAGGTTACCTTAAATTTTATTTCAACAAAAGGCTTTATGGAGTTTTCACTGTTTTCAAAATCAATCTTGTGGTATCCAATTTTAGAACCGTTTCTGTAAACGTTAAAGAATATGTCATTTAGCTCGGTACTCTTAACCTCTACAAAAGAGCTCAAAATTATTATTAATGATAATAAGATTTTCAATATTTTAAGTGTTGAGTGGTTACTAAAGTAACCACTCAATTGGATTATTAACGGCGTTGTCCGAATAATTGGATTAACATAATAAATAGATTAATGAAATCTAGATATAAAGTTAAAGCTCCCATTATGGCTTTTTTACCTTCATTACCTGAGCCGTCAAAATACATCGCTTTTATTCTCTGAGTGTCGTAAGCTGTAAGCCCAGCAAATACTAAAACACCGATTACAGATATTGCAAATTGTAACCCAGTACTGCCTAAAAAAATATTAACAATTGATGCTAATAAAATTCCTATCAGACCAATGAATAAGAATGACCCCCATCCAGAAAGATCCTTTTTAGTAGTGTAACCATATAGGCTTAAGCCACCAAAAGCACCGGCTGAGATGAAAAACACCCGAGCTACAGATTCACCTGTATATTGGATAAAAATTGAAGACAGAGATAGGCCCATAACACCAGCAAATGCCCAAAATAAAATCTGAACAGTACTTTCTTTCATTTTTGCAATACCAAAATTTAAAGCCAAAATAAAAGCCAATGGTGACAGCATAATTATGAAAGCAAGAGGTGATGCATAAATTGCAGCGCCAAATGATGTCATTGTATTAGTTGAGAAATCGAAAGCCATTTTTGACGTAATGTGTGCAATTACGCCTGTTAAAGCTAAACCTACCGCCATAAATGAATAAACTTTATTCATGTAGGCCTTTAAGCCTAAATCTATCTCAGTTGTTGTTGCTTTAGATCTGACATTTCTATCATAGTCGTAAGCCATTTTTTCTCCTATTTGTGAAAGGTTTATTTATTTTAATAATATACTATTATTATTTAATAGTAAAAATATGTTAGAATTTTTTAAAATCAAGAAAATTATTTTGAATTATGGAATACAGAAAATTAGGAAATACAGATATTAACGTAAGTGTAATCTGTTTAGGTACTATGACATGGGGAGAGCAAAATGATGAAAAAGAAGCTTTTTCTCAAATGGACTGCGCTATTGACTACGGAGTAAATTTTTTTGATACTGCAGAATTATATTCTGTGCCGCCAAGAAAAGAAACATGGGGTTCCACCGAAAAAATTATTGGAGATTGGTTAGAAAAACGTAAATGTAGGGAAAAAGTTATACTTGCTACAAAAGTTACCGGTAGGTCTGGGATGAAATGGTTTAGAAATAAAGAAACTAGACTTAATAAGGAGCAGATTAATCTAGCAGTTGAAGGAAGCTTAAAGCGTTTGAAGACAGACTATATTGATCTTTATCAACTTCATTGGCCAGATAGGAAGTCAAATTTTTTTGGGCAACTTTCATATCAACATCAAAATGATGATGAATATGTTGAAGTGGAAGAACAACTGGATGTCTTATCACAATTAGTAAAATCTGGAAAAGTTAGAAAAATTGGCTTATCAAATGAAACTCCCTGGGGAGTCATGAAATTTTTATCCGTAGCTGAGCGTTTAAACTTACCAAGGGTTGTCTCTATTCAGAATCCCTATTCTCTTTTAAACAGAAGTTATGAAGTGGGTTTGGCAGAAATTTCAATTAGGGAAAAATGTGGATTATTGGCTTATTCACCATTAGCTTTTGGAATGTTAACAGGAAAGTATGATAACGGATCTAAACCTGATGGCGCAAGACTTACTTTATTTGGAGATATGTTTACAAGATACACAAAACCGAAAGGTTTAAGATATTCTGAAAAATTTAATGATTTAGCAAAAAATTTTAACATGAGTCCTACTCAAATGGCATTAGCATTTGTTAATTCAAGGGACTTTTTAACTAGTAATATAATTGGGGCCACAAATTTAGAGCAATTAAAAGAAAATATGGAGAGCTTTAACGTAAAGCTATCGAGTGAGATTCTAGATATAATAGAAAAAATCAGTGATGAAAACCCATTTCCATGCCCTTAAAAATCAATCTTTTTTTACAAAGTAGGTGGTAATAACAATAACTAAAATTCCTAAAAGAGTTATAAAGCTGATTTTTTCGTTTAGAAAAAAAAATCCAAGTAATGTTGAAAAAACTATTCTACTATAACTTAAAATTACTATCCTATTAGTTTTTCCATATTTATAAGATTCAGAATTAAAAAACTGGCCTGCAAGTGCTGTAATTGTTAATAAAAGCATGTGTAAATAATTTTGAGCAAGATTAAATTCAATCTGATTTTTAAAAAAAAAAAGAAAAACAATTGAAGAAAAAAGAGAATGATAAATCATTACTGTTAAAGTATTTTCAATTTTAGCTAGAAAAGAAATTGAGATAATACCACCCGCAACGCATATTGCTGATAGTATACTCATATATAAACCAATAAGATTAGATGTTTGTGTAGGTAAAGCAATCAAATAGACCCCAAAAAATCCAACTACAACTAAAGCTAATGAAAATAAATTTAATTTTTCTTTAAGAATAAAAAAAGCCAAAATACTTGTAAAAAAAACTTTTGTAAATCCAATTGAAGTAGCTTCAGATAAGGAAATATAATTTAAAGATCGATACCCAAAATACATTGCCAATGTTCCAAAAATAGATCTTAAAATATGAATTTTAATATTCGATGTTTTGATGATTTGAATGCCTTTTTTAATTGTTATGGAAAGAACTAAAATTATAATTAATCCAATAAATGATCTATAAAAAACAATAGTCTCTATATTCATTTTCTCCAATAGTAATTTGACTTGGAGACCTAAGAGTGAAAAAAAAACACAACTTATAATTTGGTTGTAAACACTAAACCTTTTCATTTTTAATTTTGCCAGCAATAAGTGAATTACAAATTATTAAACCAATTCCACAAATTGTGGTCATTAAATCAATTTTTTCATGAAAAAAAACAAAACCAAGTATTGTTGAAAAAATAAGTTTTGAAAAATCAAATGGCATTATATTGGTAAGCTTTGAAATACTAATAGCTTTGGTCCAAAAGTAATTTCCTAATGTTGCTATAATTGCTAAAGAAAAAAGTAGAGAAAAAATCATAAAAGAGTCTACAGATTTCCATATATAAATTGATGGGATGAATGTGATAGGTGTCATTAAAATCACCATACTGAACATTAAAGTTATAACATTTTCTTCGTGTGAGAGTTTTTTAACAAGAAGTCCAGCACAAGCATGAGTTATTGCGGAAATTAATGCTAATATACTTCCTAATTCAATTCCTAAATTGGGTCTAATTATTAAAATTGTGAATATAAATCCAGAAACTAAAAAAAAGGTTTTAAAAAAATCATTTTTTTCTTTAAATATAAAAACACTTCCAAAATACATAAATAATGGTGTACTAAAACTTATAGCCATTGCTTGAGATAATGGTATTAATGAGTAGGCTTTGAACAATAATATCATTGTAATACCTCCAAACAGCCCTCTGAGAATTAAAAGACCAATATTTGACCTATATTTTATTAAAAATTTTTGATTAAATAAAAAAGGAGCCAAGATAAAAACAGCTAAAAAGTTTCTAAAAAAGGATTGTTGAATAGGATCTATGTGTATTGAAATAAATTTAATTAGAGCTGCTAAAATTGAAAATAAAAAACATGAAGATACTAAAAGTGTGATAGGGTACATATTTTTTTAATTTCCTTTTTAGTTTCTTGCATTTTAGTTTTAATTATGTCAATAAAAATAATGATTTTTTTACAATCAAATTTTTTTAATATAATGTTTATCTTTTTTGGTTCTTTATTTTTTTTTAATTTGGAATCCAAAGAGTTAGCAAAATTCAATGATTGGTCAGCCTTCGCCGAAGGAGAAGGCAAAAACCTTGCTTGCATGGCTGTATCTAAGCCAAAGAAATCTGATGGTAAGTATTCTAGACGAGGAGATATTTTTGCAATTGTAACTCATCTTCCAGGACAAAATAAATGGAATGAATTTAGCATTGTTGCTGGATATAACTATCAACCAAATAGTAATCCAGACGTGACAATAGGAGATATGAAGTTTCAATTGTTTACCTCTGGTTCAAGAGCATGGAGTTTTAGTCCAAGCGAAGATGAAAAAATTGTAAAGTATTTAAAAAATTCAATGAAAATGAAAGTAGTTGGTACATCGTCTAGAGGTACAATTACAAACGACACATATTCATTAGTTGGATTCAGTAAGGCTTACCAAAAAATTAATGAAGCTTGTAAAAAAAAATAAGAGTAAAAAAAAATGCCTAAAAAAGAAAAAATAGTTTTAGCCTTCTCAGGTGGTCTAGATACTTCTGTAATTCTTAAATGGCTTCAAAATACGAAAAACTTGGAAGTTGTTACATTTACAGCGGATATTGGACAAGGTAGTGAAATTAAAGAGGCTGAGAAAAAAGCTAGAAGTCTTGGTGTAAAAGAAATTTTTATTGAAAATCTTACTAACGAATTTGTAAAGGATTACGTATTTCCAATGTTTAGAGCTAATACTCTCTATGAAGGACATTACCTTCTAGGCACTTCAATAGCAAGACCTTTAATAGCAAAAAAACAAATTCAAATCGCAAATGAAGTTGGAGCTAGTTATGTTTCTCATGGTGCAACTGGAAAGGGTAATGATCAAATTAGGTTTGAATTAGCGTATTATGCTGAAAATCCAAAAATTAAAGTAATTGCACCCTGGAGAGAATGGAATCTTAAATCTAGAAATGATTTAATTGAATATGCAAATAATAACAATATTTCATTTTCAAAAGAAAAAAAAAATGAACCACCTTATTCAATGGATGCTAACATTCTACATACTTCATATGAAGGTAAAATTCTAGAAGACCCTTGGTTACCTCCAGAAGAAAGAATGTTTACGCGAACTGTTTCGCCTGAGGATGCACCTAATATTTCAACTGAAATTGAAATAGAATTTCTAAATGGTGATCCCGTAAAAATAAATCATGAAAAGAAATCACCTGAAAAACTTCTCAGTCAACTAAATGAAATTGGTGGTAAAAATGGTGTAGGTAGACTTGATTTAGTAGAAAATAGATTTGTTGGAATGAAATCCAGAGGTGTTTATGAAACGCCGGGAGGTACAATTCTTTTAGTTGCAAGAAGAGCTATAGAAAGTATAACACTTGATAAAGGAGCTGCTCATTTAAAGGATGAGCTTATGCCAAGATATGCAGAATTAATTTATAATGGTTTTTGGTTTTCTCCAGAAAGAAAAATGCTTCAATCATTAATTAATGAGAGTCAAAGAAATGTTAATGGGGTTGTAAAATTGAAAATTTATAAAGGTAATGTATTTGTTTTAGGTCGTAAGTCAAATTCAAGCTTATATTCTTCAGAAATGGCAACCTTTGAGGAAGAAAAAGTATATAACCAAAAAGATGCTGAAGGATTTATAAAATTAAATGCATTAAGACTCAAGCTATTCAAAAATATCACTTAGCTTAATTTCTTGTTTTCCAAACTGTTTATATGAAGTGAATAAAGTGTTTAAAAGTAAGCATGCAATTGTCATTGGCCCAACACCCCCTGGAACAGGAGTTATTTTTGATGAATTCTTCATACATTCTTCAAAGTCAACATCTCCAACCAAAATTCTTTTCCCTTCTCGCTCAATTCTGTTAATACCTACGTCAATAATTATGGCTTCTTTTTTAACCCAGTTACCTTTTACCATTTCAGGAATACCAACAGCTGCAACTAAAATATCAGCAGATCTAACTAATTCCTCAATATTTTTTGTTCTTGAATGCGCTATTGTAACTGTGGCATTCATTCCTAACAGTAAAGCGGCCATTGGTTTGCCAACAATATTAGATCTTCCAATTATGACAGCATTTTTTCCAGAAAGATCTGAGCTTAATTTTTTCAATAATATACTGCAGCCAAGAGGTGTGCATGGAACAAGGGAATCAAGGCCAGACCATAACTTACCTACATTTTCTGCATGAAACCCATCAACGTCCTTGATTGGTTTTATTGTGTCTAGGACTAAATCTGAGTTTATATGTTTTGGGAGTGGAAGTTGAACTAAAATTCCTTGAATCTCGTCATCATTGTTTAATTTATCAACTACCGATAAAAGTTCTTCTTCAGAAACATCTTCATCAAGCTTATGTTCTATAGAGTTAAAGCCAACCTCTTTGGTTTTTTCAATTTTATTTTTAACATAAACTTTACTGGCCGGATTTTCACCCACAAGTACAACTGCAAGTCCAGGTGTTCTTCCAGACTCTTTTTTAAGAACATCGCTAAATTTTTTAATTTTTTCTCTAATTTCTGATGATATTTCTTTTCCATCAATTATTTTTTCAGTCATTTTTATAATCCATACTTTGTCATAACAAATTGTAAAGCTTCAATGAGGATTATCAGTAAAACTGGAGATAAATCAATAGCTCCAAAATTGGGTAAAAATTTTCTTATTATTTTTAACAAAGGTTCGGTAATTTTATATAGACAATCCATTACTATTGATACTAATTTGTTACTATAATTAATAATATTAAATGAAACTAGCATACTTAAAATGACATAAATGATTACTGCATACTTATAAAGTTGAAGTATTTGGAATATAATGTAAGCAAAAAAGTCAAAAAAATACATAGTTAAAGAATTAATTTTATAATATGAAAAAAACAGATGATCAAATAGATTTTAATTTTTCTAGACCGCTAGACATACAAAAGAATTTAGATATTAATTTTCTAGATATAGTTTTAACTGAAATAAACTTTGAAAAAAAAAATCCGATTTTTGTAAAGCATTTAAAATTTTTAATTCTTGAACTTTTTTACTGTTGGTTAGAATCTAGTCATCAAATGCTTTCTGTGTCAATGTCAAAAAGAGGTTATCTTTCAGACTCAAGATATAATCCCAATAAAATTTCATCTTACACAATAAAGGTTGTAAAGTTTTTACAAAAAGAAAAGCTCATTGAATTTTATCCTGGATTTTTTGATTCAATCAGAAAAAAAAGCAGATTATCAAGAATTAGAGCAACAACAAATTTAATGGAACTATTTAAAAGAGTAAGCCTACCTAAAAAATTTAAAATTAGTCATCCTAGCAGAGAATATTTAATAAAAACTGATGGAAAGAAAAAAGTTGAATACTTAGATGATTTTGAAACACAGGATGTAAAGGAAGTTATGTTTAACTATAATGAGTTAATTTCGAAAACAATTTTGGATATTCCGATAGTAGAGGATTCTTTTATAAAAAGACACGACAATAAAAAAATAATAATTTCAAAAACAAACTCTCAAGCAAATTATATATTTCAAGAAAATCCAAATAAAAAATTTAAAATTGAAGGTTGTTGGTGGAATAGAATTGATATTGATTTTTTAGGAACATTTTCTAAATATTTTATTATAAATGATGAACCAACAGTCTTTTTTAATTTAAACGAGAAGTTTAATGATTTTATAAAAAAAAAAATAGGAATAGAAAATTTTTTTAAGAGAAAAGACTTAGAAAGTTTTGATACTTCGCAAATTTGTTATCTTACAATAAAGGGAGTTAATTCTAAAAGCTTTGATAGTTTTTTCAGGTCAGTGCTAACAGAAAAAAAAAAATTTTTTGGAAATGAGAAATTACCATCTAGTCAAATTAAAAAAAGACTTGAAACTTTTATAAAGAATAATCACCCGATATCAAATTATTTTTTTAAAAATTATAGACTTTCTTGGGAAGATTTTCTGACTGAAATATTTTATAAATTGTTAAAAAAGTGTGTGCCATCTAATATTCCTGTTTTTTTAATAAAAGATAAAGTTTATTCTCCACTTTCCTTTTCAGAAATAGTCGGGTCAAATCTAGAACAAATACTCGAGCTTTCATTGGGTGGAAAAAAGAATGGTGTTGGTTATGTAGAGTGTGCATCATATAACTTTAAATCAAGAGGTTTTTTTAGTAGAATGTTTAAGTCTGACAAGTCTATATCTAAAAGATATGTTGAAAGAATAAAAAATTATAGGTAGGAATTATTTTATGGTGACCTCAAAATTTGGACTAAATCAATTAAAATTTAATAAGGGTAGTAAAATTTATGCAAAAGGTGATAAAGCTGACTTTGCATACTATGTACACACAGGAAAAGTAAATATTTATTCACCAGGTGGTTTGCTGCTGGGGCAAATTGGCGAAGGTGAAATTTTTGGTGAAAGAGGTCCTTCCCTTGATGAATCCAGGTCAATAACAGCTGAAGCTGCTACTAGTTGTATTCTTTATCCAATAAGTGAAAAAACACTCAAGGAAAAAATTAAGACTGCAGACCCTGTTTTGAGGGCTATCTTAAGAAGTTTGCTAATTAGGTTAAATGATATTAATGTAAAGAGTGAAGATTTTTGGAGGAATCTAAATGTAATGACTTCACTTACGAATGACGATTAAAGTGTATTTTTGCCTTGTCGATGTAATGTATTTTCCTCACCATTTACTAAATTCCAAAACTTTTTCATATAGTCATCGCCAAATCGGTCGATTTTAAATTTTGAATAATCAAACATCTTACTTATTTTCATTTCTCCAATAATTTCTTCTGCAACAACCTCACCTAAAACAGGCGAATACTTCATGGCTTGTCCTGAACCTAAATTATGAAAGAGATTATTAATTTTAGAATCTTTACCAAGTATAAAGCGCAGATCGGGTGTGATATCAAAGAAAGATCTATAACCTGAAGCATAAACAGTTTTATCTATGTTAGAAAATCTCTTTTTAGATATGTCCTCGTAATTTTTAATTTGATTGTAAGCAAGAGATTGATTCATTGGTTCATTAAGATATTCACCACCATTGACTGCGCAAAGATCATTTAAAAAGTTTTTTGCGATTTCATACACTGATCTTTTACGAGGTTGATGAGCATGCATTTTATTTCCTCTCCATGACCGGAAGTAACAAAGATTGGTATAATCTGCAATTATAGGATACTCATATTTTATTTGTCTAGGGCTTTCCATCCAATTTACAACTGAGACTGGTTCGATAGTTACTGGAATTTTTAAACCAATTTTTGAAAATAACTGTGCACTCCAAGCTCCAGTTGCATTCACAAAATTTTTCGCGTCAAACTTACCGTTGTTAGTTGTACAGGAGACAATTCTACTTCCATCAGTAATGATTGCATCAACTTCTGTCTTTTCAAATAAATCAACACTANTCTCATCAATTGCATCATATAAAACAGATCTTAAAATACTGGGATCCAGTTGGAAAGCATCTGGCTCGTAGTAGTAAGACTCATCTTTATCAATAATTAATGTATCGCCACATTTCTCAATAGCAGAATTTGGTGATATTTCTTCAAAAGTTAAGTCTATCTTTTTCATTCTATTGGACAGGTCACTCCATGCTGGGTTTTCTCCATCAGAGTTTTTCTTAGCAATCCATATTGCACCAAAAGGGTCAATTTCCATGTCTTTGCCCCAGTGCTTTTCTAGATTTTTCCACATATTTGTACTTATTGAAGCCATTATGGAAGCATCAGGGTCAGCATTTGCTGATCTTACTATTCCTGAATGCCTTGAAGATTCGGCGGCACAAAGTACAGCTTTATCTAATAAACAAACCTTCTCACCTTTGCCTATCTCATTCAATTTGCGTTGAAGCGATATGGCCGTGGCGGCGCCTAAACAACCTCCACCTATGACAACTGTATGATACATATTTCCCTCTGTAATAATTATTGTTATAAATAAAAAAAAAACAAGTAATTTTAAGGAACTTAATGGATAATATTTTTTTTAGTAAAGGGTGGGCGTGCAAAAAATATGAAAAGCAGTCTAATAAAAATTTTGATTTGCTAAGTTTACAATGCCTTAATATAAGCAAATACCCCTACCTTCTTGAAAGTTCCTCAAGGGGAAACTTAAAAAATAGATTTTCAATATTGTTTTTTAAACCTGAGTATTCCGTTGAAAAAACAACAAATAATTTTCTAACAGAATTTGATGAATATTGGCTCAGAGAAAAGATAGACCAAGATAAATTAGTTATTAATAACAAAAAATTACCTTTTTCAGGTGGATGGTTTGTTTATTTTGGATATGAACTGTCTAGAGAAATTGAACCAAAATTGAATATACCAGATTCTCCCTACAAACTTCCAACAGCATTTGTAAGTAGAGTTAAAACTGCAATTATTTTTGATCATGTAGACAATGAAGTTTTCATAATCTCAGAGGATACAAGAAATTTTAAAGATATTTGTGAAAATATTGAAAATGATTTTGATAAAGCCTTTGAAATTAACAAAGATTTTTTTGGGAGCATAGAGTTTTTAAAAAAAGGGTCGGATGAAGAACATCAAATACAAGTAAAAAAATGTATAGATTATATTTTTCAAGGCGAAATCTTTCAAGCAAACCTATCAAGACTTTGGAGTTACAAAGTCGATAATGAAATTAAAGCTGTTGACATATATAGACAACTTAGACTAAAAAACCCCTCTCCTTTTTCTGGTTTAGTTAGTTATAAAAATAGCTTTATAATAAGTTCTTCTCCAGAAAGATTAGTGTCTGTGAATGACAACTTTCTAGAAACTAGACCTATTGCAGGAACAAGACCTAGAGGAAGTTCAGGTCTACATGATATTGAGCTTTCAAATGAGCTTATAAATTCTGAAAAAGAAAAAGCGGAGCATTTAATGTTGGTTGATTTGGAGAGAAATGATATTTCTAAAGTTTGTGAGCCAGGTTCTGTTAAAGTAAACGAGATGATGACAATTGAATCATACGCTCATGTTCATCATATTGTTTCAAATGTTTGTGGGAAAAAAATTAAGGATATAAGTCCAGGAAAAGTTATTTCTTCAGTTTTTCCAGGTGGAACAATTACCGGCTGTCCTAAAGTAAGGTGTATGGAAATATTGGGAGAGTTAGAAAAAATAGGAAGAGGACCTTACACAGGTTCTTTTGGATATATAACACATTCAGGAAAC
This sequence comes from Alphaproteobacteria bacterium, assembly GCA_002712255.1. Classification (GTDB taxonomy): domain Bacteria; phylum Pseudomonadota; class Alphaproteobacteria; order Methylaequorales; family Methylaequoraceae; genus MED-G10. The sequence goes on along the minus strand of PATB01000004.1, from coordinate 4,964 downwards.
ATGGATGTAAATATTTTAATCNGATCTATGTTGTTAGAAAATAANAATCTTTTTTTTAGAGCTGGTGGNGGAATTGTTGCAGATTCAGCCCCAGAAGCTGAAACACTGGAAACCGAGGCAAAAGCCAANGGNATGGTTAACGCTTTAAAACCTTTTAATAATGTCTAATTTTTATTCTCTTATAAATAATGAATTTAAGGAAAATATNTCTATTTTAGATAGAGGGTTGTCCTANGGAGATGGTTTTTTTGAAACAATGTCTTGGGATTACTTAGGAGGTTTAGCAAAACCAANTTTAGCAGTTGAGTATTGGAAAAGGCATTACAACAGAATTAAAACAGGTTGTGATTTAATGGCAATAAAGCTACCNGACTTAAATANATTATTAAGACAACGACAAAAAATTTTACACAGATCTTTCAGCCAAAGTATGCAAGGAGGTATCTTAAAATTGATTATAACCAGAGGAGTAGGTGGTAGAGGATATAAATTTGAAAATGATACAACCCCAACTATAGCTTTTCTTACATTTCCAAAAACAAAGCTTAATCCAGAAATTTATAAAAAAGGTGTAAAAACAAAATTTTGTAAAACAATGTTGTATTCCCATAATAAGTTATTTGGACTAAAACATTTGAATAGACTAGATTCAGTCTTGGCTAGGTCAGAATGGAATGATGAATTTTTTGAAGGTATTTTTCTTGATGAAAGTAATAATTTAGTTGAAGGAACTATGACAAATATCTTTTTTATTAAAGGAGAAACATTAATCACTCCACTGTTAGAACATTCCGGCATTAAAGGAATATTAAGACAAGTTGTTATAGAAAAAGCNAAAAAATTCTTTAAAAAAACTATTATCTCTAAAATAAATAAAGAAATGCTTAATGATTTTGATCAAATGTTTTTGACCAATTCAATTTTAAAAGTCGTGCCAGTAAAATCTTTAGACCGAAAAAATTTTTTTGTAGGTAAAAATTTAGAAAAACTTATAAATTTTTTTAGCACAGACGATCGAGTTTTAAGAAAAAAAAATCTGGAGTTTTTATAGATTCATTTTTTTAAAATTAAATTTAATTCATCTTCATCTAAAAAATTTTCTTTTTTCAATCTTTCAATTTTCGCATTTAGTAGTTTTTCGTTTTTAATAATCTTTAAAATTTCGAGATTAAGTTTTATTGAATCTAAATTTTTAGGATTAATTTTGTATATTTTTTCAAGAATTGATAAAGCACTAATGAACTGATTTGCATTTTTTCTAAGCATTGCCAATTCATATAATATTGTTTCATTTCTAGGGAAATATTTCAGAGCACTACTGTAATATAAATCTGCTTTTTGAAAATGACCTGAAATAAAACAAGTTCTTGCNAGTAAAAGCCATCCATCAAAGTCGATAGGTTTTTTTTTAAGTTGGTTCTCTAAAAAAAAAATTATTTTTTTTGGATCAATGTTAGTAAAATCATCTGGATTNTTAATAAATTCCTTTATTTCTTTTTCTAATTCAATATTGTATGAAAAAGAACTTTTATTTCCTTTTAGGTAATAAATGGAAAAACTTAAAAAAAAAACAAAAGTAAAGCAGAAAAGGAATAATTTTTTATTTTTTGAAAATTTAAAAAGATAAAAAATTGAAAAAAAAATAATGGAAGTTGCCAGCACTAAAAAAATCGCCATCATTTCTTTCTCCTAAAAAACAAATATGATAAAAGTACCAAAAATATAAATGGGAAAATCCATAAAGCTAATGTGTAGTATCTAAAGGGTGGTGAAAATAAAACAAAATCCCCATAACGAGAATGGACAAATGAAATTATTTCTTTTTTACTTTCCCCCTCAGTAAGTTTCTTTCTAACTAGCAATCTTAAATCTTTTGCAATATCTGCATTAGAATTTTCAATGTCTTCATTTTGACACACTAAGCATCTTAAACTTCTCCCAATTTCTCTTGCAATTTCCTCAAGTTCTTGATTATTTAAAATCTCATCAGGTTCAACAGTTTTAGCTGCGTTAGCATTTAAAAAGAGAAGAAAAATTATAACTAAAAGTTTCATTGAATTTTTAGAATTTCATTTATTTTATTTAAGTCATTAATTGTAATTGGACCGACATGTTTATAAATTATTTTCCCATCACCACTAACGACGAATGTTTCTGGAAGACCATAAACGCCCCAGTTAATACTGGCAGATCCATCATTATCTAAACCAATTGCTACAAAAGGATTACCAGATTTTTTTAACCATTTGTGAATTGTAATGTCGTTATCTTTTTTTGCGATCCCATAAATCTCAAATTTTTTTGATAATTTTATTAGGTTTGGGTGTTCAACTTTACAAGGAGGGCACCACGAAGCAAAAAAATTTATTATTTTAATATCTTTATTCTCAAGTAAATTTGATCTTTCAAAAAAGGGGAAAAAATTTGTTTTTTCTAAATTAAAATCTGGAATTTCCTTTTCAATTAAATTAGATGGAATTACAGTCGGATCTTTTTTTAATCCTAAATAAAAAAAAAATGTAAATATTAATAAAAAAACTCCCAAAAATAGATATTTCATATTTTTCTCCTGAGAGACTTTATTAAAGAAACTAGTCCTCCTAAGCTAAGAAAAAGAACTCCAATCCAAATCCATATTGTAAATGGATTAAACCAGATTCTAGTTGTCCAGGACTTAGCTTTATCTAAAGAATTTTTATCACCAATTGCTATATAAAGATCACCTAAGATAGTTGAATAAATTGCTGCTTCGGTGGTAATTCGATCTGAAGAATTATAAAACCTTCTTTCAGGAAAAAGAGACTTAAGATATTTTTCATTTTTATAAATTTCAAATTCTCCCATTTCACTCACGTAATTAGGACCTTCTACCATTTTGACCCCCATGAATTTAATTTTAAAATTAGAAATTGAGATTACTTGCTTAGGGTCTTGAAATTGAATTTTTTCTTTTTTAAGAATTGATGTCCCTGTGGCACCGACTATTAGCAAACCTATACCAATATGTGCAATAAGCTGTGAGATATTTTTTAATGGAACCTTTTTAAATTTTAATTTTGGTTTTAGTGAAATAAAGTTTGTAAGTTCGAATAAAGAACTTGTAATAATCCAAGCAGAAAAAACAAAGAAAACTATTGATAGTATTGGACCACGATAACTTAAATACCAAATAAATAGAGCCACGATAAAGAAAATAAATAAGAGAGTCTTAAGTCTGTTAGCTAAATTTGTTAAATCATCGCTTCCCCATTTAAGAAACGGGCCAAAAATCATTCCAATAACTAGTGGGAAAACTATTGGAGCTAAAATGGAATTAAAAAAAGGTGCACCAACTGAGATCTTTGTATCAAAAATTACACTGGAAAATAAAGGGTAAATAGTTCCTAATAAAATAGTAAAACTTAATGTTAACATAAATATATTATTCAACGAAATTGCACCTTCTTTTGAAATGAGATTAATATCATTTTTTTTTGGAAAAAATTTACCACTTTTGATGTAAAAAAATAATCCAACTCCAGTTACTAATAGTAATAGAATTAAAATAAATAATCCTCTTGATGGATCATTTGCAAATGCATGAACAGAAATCAAGACACCTGATCTTACCAAAAAAGTTCCTAAAAGACTTAATGTGAAAGTAATAATTGATAGCAACAATGTCCATTTTAAAAGTAGTCTTCTTTTTCCTGAAATAATTATTGTATGAAGAAGTGCTGAGGCTGTTAACCAAGGAAGGAGTGAAGCATTTTCTACAGGATCCCAAAACCAGAATCCTCCCCAACCTAATTCATAATAAGCCCACCAACTTCCAAGTCCAATTCCTAAGGTTAAAAATGTCCAAGAGGCAAAAACCCAGGGTTTTAAGACCTTTACAAAGTCATCATTCTTTATTTTGAATAAAAGAACCGCTAAAGAAATTGAGTATACAATAGAAAAACCTACGTAACCTAAGTAAAGAAGTGGCGGGTGAATTATTAACCCAGGATCTTGAAGCAAAGGATTTAAGTCGGATCCTTCAATTTCTGGCGGAAAATTTCTTTGAAAAGGGTTTGATGTCAAAATAATAAATAAACTTATTAAAAAAATTAAAGTGTTCTGAACATAAAGAGTTTTAATTTTTATATTTTTATTATCAATTTTTTGAATAGAAAATAAAAAACCAAAAAAAGTCATTACTAGTAACCATAAAAGAATAGACCCCTCATGATTACCCCAAACACCGGTAATTTTGTAAATAATAGGAAGTTGAGTATTAGAGTTACTTGTTACAACATTAAGTGAAAAGTCTGAAACTATGAAAGAATATGTAAGACAAATAAATGAAAGAAGTGTAAAAAAGAATATTAAGGTACTGATTTTTTCTTGAGAAAACAGTCGAAAATTTTTGTTATAGTCCAAAAATATTGGCTGAGTGAACCCAAAGCTTGAAAACACCAGTGTTAAAATAAGAAAAAAAATTCCAAATTCAGCTATCATTTTAATAACTATTTTTTTTAAGATTAAGCTCTTTTAATTCAGGCGGCATATAATTTTCATCATGTTTTGCTAAAACATTAATAGCATTAAATGAATTGTTTTTAAAATTACCTTCTACAACTACCCCTTGTCCTTCTTTAAAAAGATCAGGTAATATTCCCCTATAATTTACCTCAATTTCGTTCTTAAAGTCTGTGACTACAAAAGTTATTTTCTGAATTTTAAGATTTTCTTCCAAAACCATTTCTTTTAAAATACTTTCATTTTTGACCATTCCTCCTAAACGAATTTTTTCCATAGCAACATTATTTTTTTTCAAAAGTTCAGTCGGTGAATAGAAAAAAACTAGGTTTTCTCTTAAATTATAAAAAACTATTACACAACCAATTATAAATAAAATCATAAGTGTGCTTAATGTTATTAATCTTTTATTCTTTGCTTTCATTTCCTAATTTAAGATCTAATTTTTTTTCAAGTTTTTTGAC
>PATB01000003.1 GCA_002712255.1 Alphaproteobacteria bacterium | reverse complement strand
AAAAAAATAAAATAAGCAAATCTGCTGAAAAGGAAGAAATCCAAAAAGCTAAAAATAAAGAAGTTTCTGAAGAAAATAAAGAAATTGATAATAAAAAAATTACAAAGTCAAAAAATATCGATGTTAAATCTGAAGAATCAATTAAAAAAGAGAAAGACAATACTGTAGAAAGNAAAGAAGCTAAAGATAAAAAAAAGTAGTAATTAAATTATATGAACCTGATCATTGTCATTCAGTTACTAATGCTTTGTGTTGGTCTCTACTTTGTAATTAAAGGTGCAGATGTTTTATTATCGAGTGCAACCGCGTTAGGAAAAACACTAAAAGTCTCAGATTTTTTTATTGGCTTAATTGTCATTGGTTTTGGCACCTCATTAGCTGAATTATTAGTCTCTTTAAAGGCAGTATTAGAGGGCTCCCCAAATTTATCATTTGGAAATGTTATTGGCTCAAATATTTCAAACATCATACTCGTGCTAGGGTTTGCATTATTAATATCCAATCTTCAATTTAAAAATTTAAAAAAATTTGATATTTTTTTTCATCTAACAATTCATCTTNGTTTTTTTATTATTTTTTATTTTTTAATTTTTNATAGTACTTATGGATTTATATTTATAATAATTTTCTCATTTTATATCATCAAAAGTTTCAAGGATTCTTCCTCAAGTGAAATAAATAGTATTGAACTTGATAANGATATATTTTCAACTCTATCNTTTACAAATCCATTAAAATATGGAGTACCAATAATTTTTCTTTCAATTATATTTACTTTNTTTGGAGCACAAATTACTGTNAATTCAGCNATAAAAATTTCAAAAATACTTAATATTTCTGAATCTTTCTTGGGTCTCTCAATTATTGCAATTGGCACCTCTCTTCCAGAAATTGCAACTTCAGTTCGAGCAGCTAAAAGAAAAAAAGTNGACATAGTTATTGGAAACATTATTGGTTCNAATATTTATAATTTATTATTAATACTTGGAGCTTCATCATTGTTCGATAATTTTAATTACAATAAAAGTTTGTTAACTTTTGAAGTTATTTTCTTGATTGTTTGTGTTCTAATTTTATCACTTTTGCTGAGTATTAATTTCAACTTTAAGAAAAAGCACTCATTTATTTTTATATTTTTATATTTATCTTANTTATACAATCTATTTAAAACTAATTTTTAGAGTTTTACACGTTTTCCACCTAATTCACAGTCAGAAAATTGATGCTTAGAAAATAAGTTCTGATATTATTAATAAATGGTATCAGATCAATCAAATAATTTGACAAATTTATTATCAAAAAATAAAACAAAAATTTCCAGAGAAGCACCAATGAATATTGGAGCAGAACAAGCACTTTTGGGTGCAATAATTTCTAACAATTTAGCATTAGAAAAAGTAGAAAATTTCTTAGAGCCTGCTCATTTTTCCAGCAAGATTAATGGTTTAATTTTTAAAACACTCAAAAAATTAATTTCTAACGATCAGGTTGCAGATCTAAATACTCTTAAAGTTTTCTTAGAGAATGATCAAGACTTTATTTCTAATGGTGGGATTGCCTATCTTCTGAAAATTTCTGAGAATTCAGTAAGTATTATTAACTCTAAACAATATGGTGAGTTGATATATGATTTGTTTATAAGAAGAAAGTTAATTGATTTAGGAACAAATTTAATTAATGATTCTTATGACAACTACGAAGAACAAAACTCAAACCTAATTATAGAAAATACAGAATCTAGTCTTTACAACCTCACCAACGATGGAGAATCTCAAAAAGGACCAAAACAATTTGATGATGTATTATCTATTGCAATTGATTATGCTGAAAAAGCTTTCAAAAAAAGCTCTGAGGTTGTTGGATTAAAAACAGGATTAAATGATTTTGATAAAAAAATTGGTGGACTTCACAAATCAGACTTAATAATTGTAGCAGGAAGACCTTCAATGGGAAAAACAGCTTTTGCTACGAACATAGCATCAAATATTTGTAATAAAAAAAGTAATGATAATAAAACAAATATTTTATTTTTCTCATTAGAAATGTCTTCAGAACAGTTAGCAACAAGAATTTTATCTGAACTTTCACAAATTTCATCTGAAGGGATAAGAACTGGAAATTTATCTAAAACTGATTTTGAAAAAATAATAAAAGCTAGTGAAAAATTAAAAAATTTGTCACTTTTTATCGACGACTCTCCTGCACTTACTATTTCATCTATAAGGACAAGGTCTAGAAGGTTAAAAAGAAAAAATGGACTAGATTTAATAATCATTGATTATCTTCAATTAATTAATGGAGAGTCAAAAAATCTAAATGATAATAGAGTTAAAGAAATTTCTGATATTACTAGGGGACTTAAAGCTATAGCTAAAGAACTAAATATACCTGTANTAGCTTTATCTCAATTATCCAGAAAAGTTGAAGAAAGAGAGGAAAAAAGACCTCAATTAGCAGATTTAAGAGAATCAGGTTCAATTGAACAAGATGCTGATTTAGTTGTATTTTTATATCGTGAGGAATATTATTTAGCTAGAACAGAACCACCAGAGGGTACAGAGAAACATGTTATGTGGACAAGTAAAATGGAAAAAGTTCATAATATAGCTGAAGCGATCGTTGCAAAACATAGACATGGACCTATTTCTAGAGTTAAATTACAATTTAATGCTACTAATACAAAGTTCTCAGATTTAGCAGATAATCAATCCGTTGAATAGCAAATTTAATGAACATAATTAAACACATTACTAATAATAATGGTTTATTAAGAATCAACTTAAAGAATTTATCTCANAATTATAATTTCTTATGCAGAAATGTAAAACCCTCAAGAGTTGCATCTGTACTTAAATCTAATTGTTATGGTCTAGGGCTCTCTAANGTAGCTAAAAGACTGGTTGAACTTGGTTGTAAAGATTTTTTTTTAACTAATTATGAGGAAGCAATTGCTCTCAAACAAATAACTTCTAATAGCAATGTTTTTTTATTAAATGGTTTTATTGGACAATCTTCAAAAGAAATAATTAATATTTTTAAATACACAATTATACCAGTAATAAATTCTTTAGATGAACTTAAAACATTCTACAAATTTTCAAAAAAATTTAATACTAATAGCAAACTTGCCTTACATTTTGATACAGGGATTAATAGATTAGGTATAAATCCAATTGATGAAGAGAGTGTAATAAACTTTTGTCTTGAAAAAAAAATAAATGTATTTTGCGTAATGTCACACCTTGTTTCATCTGATGAAATTAATAGTAGATATAATCTTATTCAAAAAAAAAAATTTGAGAAAATAATAAAATTTTTTCCAAACTCGCTTCATAGTTTGTCAAACTCAAATGCCATTCTAAATTTTAAAGAATTTAATTATAGTCTGGTCAGGTCAGGAGGATGTATTTTTGGAACACTGAAGAATCCAAATATAAAAAATGTAATTGAATTTTTTGGAAGGGTGCTCCAAATCAGGAAGCTTGATAAAAATCATCATAGTTTTGGATATAATGCTACTTTTCAATCTTATAAAAAAAAAAAAGTTGCTATTTTAGGTATAGGATATGCTGATGGCTTACCAAGAAGCCTAAGTAATAATTCTCATGCTTTTTTTAGAAAAAAAAAATTACCNATTATTGGCTCCATATCAATGGACTATACAATAGTAGATATATCTAGTTTGAATGAAAATAGTGTAAAAGTTGGAGATTGGATGGAATTTATTGGAAATAATATATCATTGGAAAATTTATCTTTAAAAGCAGGAACAATATCTTATGAAATTTTAAATAGTGTTGGTAATAGAGTAAAAAAATCATATATTGACTGAGTAATGAATAACTTCAGTAAAAAATTCTTATTTTTTTTAAAAAAAATTGGAAGTATTTTTTTTGAGGTATTTAGTTCTATAGGAGAAATAGTATTCTTTCTANTTGATGCAATCAAATATCTTTTTACTGGAAAGTTTTATCCAAAAATTTTTTTTCTTCAATTAATAAAAATTGGTTATAATTCATTACCAGTTGTTGGTCTTACCTCAATTTTTACAGGCATGGTTTTAGCACTTCAATCTTATACAGGATTTTCAAGGTTTTCGGCAGAAAGCGCAATTCCTAATGTTGTAGTTTTATCAATTACTAGAGAATTAGCACCAGTTTTAGCTGGATTAATGGTTGCTGGAAGATCAGGAGCGGCAATCGCAGCAGAAATTGGAACAATGAAAGTTACTGAGCAAATAGATGCATTAAAAACTCTGTCAACTAACCCTTACAATTATCTTGTTATTCCCAGAGTTTTAGCTGGAATAATCTCATTACCTATTCTTGTTTTTATAGGTGATATAATTGGTGTTTTAGGAGGATATTTAATTTGTACTCAAGTCCTAAATTTCAATCCCGTAGTGTATCTTCAAAACACATATAATTTTGTTCAATTTCTAGATGTTTTTTCAGGTTTAGTAAAAGCTTGCGTTTTTGGTTTTATAATAACATTGATGGGGTGTTATTACGGGTTTAATGCAAAAGGAGGTGCCCAGGGTGTTGGAATGTCTACAACCTACTCAGTAGTTTCTTCGTCAATATTAATCCTTCTAATGAATTATATACTTACATCTTTATTTTTTAATTTATGAGAAAAGTAAAAATAAGAATTAAAGATTTATCAAAAAATTTCGGTGAAAAGAGAGTTCTTAAAAACTTAAATCTAAATATTTACGAATCTGAATCGCTTGCAATAATAGGGGAATCTGGATCAGGAAAATCAGTTTTAACAAAATGCATAGATGGGTTAGAAGATTATGACTCTGGTAATATATCTTACGAAAATATAAAAAACATAAAAAAACTTAGTACTTCCAAAAAAAATGATTACATGGGAAAATTTGGTATTTTATTTCAAAACGCTGCTTTATTTGACAGTCTTTCAATAGAAGAAAATTTAAAGTTTTGTAAAAAAGATAATTTTAAAAAAATTTTAAAAGATGTGGGTCTCCCTGCTAGTATACTAAAAGAATACCCAAATGATCTTTCCATAGGAGTACAAAAAAGAATTGGTATTGCAAGAGCAATACTTAAAAATCCAGAAATTCTTATTCTAGATGAACCAACAACAGGTTTAGATCCAATTATTAGTAAACAAATTAACTTTTTAATAAAAAAACTCGTTAAAGAAAAAAAAATAACAACGGTCACAGTTACTCATGATATGCAAAGTGTTTATGAGTTCTCTGATTATACTGCTTTTATAGAAAATGGTTCAATTTCTTGGTATGGAAAATCAAAAGAAATAAAAAAAAAAGGAAACAAGTCGATATTGAATTTTATAAAAGGCGTCTACTAGGAGACAAATTGGAAAGTTATTTAATTTTAGATATTTCAATTTTATTTTTTGTTGTATTATCAGCTTTTTTTTCTTTTATGAGAGGTTTTTCGCAAGAATTCCTTTCTCTTTTTACTTGGGTTGTATCATTTCTTGGTTCATATAAATATGGAGAAAATTTTGTTAATATTTTAAATAAGCTCATAGACAATATTGTCGTCTCTAATGTTATTTCATACATATTAACATTTGTTATAATTTTTATAGCTCTGTCATTCATAACTAAAATGTTTTCTAATCTTATAAAAAAAAGTTATGTAGGTATGGTTGATAGAACAGGCGGATTTCTTTTTGGATTATTAAGAGGATATTTAATAATAAGCTTATGTTTTTTTACTTTTCACTATTTTTATAATGGAGATAAGATAATTTGGATTGAAAATTCAAAATTTAATTTTATGACACTTATTTCAAACGAAAAAATACTTAGCTTTCTAAATGATAATAATGAGTTTTCGAAAAAATTAAAGGAAGAAATTGATAGTAAGTCAAACTCCTTGTTTAAAAAAAGTATTGATTCACAATTAAAACTTAAAAAGTTTATGGATGAAGAAAAAAAGATTTATAATGAGTCAGATAAAAAAAGTTTAGACTATTTGATTGAAAATTCGGAATAAAATGGAATATTTCTTTTTAGATAAAAAGCCAAAAGAAGAATGTGGTATTTTTGGAATATCGAATGATATTAATGCCGCAAATCTTACAGCTTTAGGTCTCCATGCACTCCAGCATAGAGGTCAAGATTCTACAGGGATTGTTACTACTGATAAAAGTAATTTTTTTGCCCACAGAGGCATGGGACAAGTTTCAGAAGTGTTTTCAAACCCATCACTTTTAGATACTTTAAAAGGAACGATGTCAATAGGTCATAATAGATATGGTACAACTGGTGAGTCAGCGTTAAAAAATGTTCAACCACTTTTTTCAGAATTAAATATTGGTGGAATTGCTATAGCGCATAATGGAAACTTGACAAACACTCATAAACTAAAAGAAAAACTAATTCAAACCGGTTCAATTTTTCAGTCTACCTCAGACACAGAAGTCATTCTTCATTTGTTATCAACCGCTAGTGGGAATTTATTAGAAAGATTAACCTATGCATTGAATTCAATTAATGGAGCTTATTCTCTTTTATTGATGACAAAAGATAAGTTAATTGGTGTTAGAGACCCATTTGGTATAAGACCTTTAGTCCTTGGTAAATACAAAGATTCGTTTGTCTTAAGTTCTGAGAGTTGTGGATTAGATATAATTGGTGCAGAACTAATCAGAGATATAGAACCTGGTGAAATTATTGTTATTAAGGATAAAAAAATAGAATCAATAAAACCTTTTAAAAAAACTCAACTGAGACCTTGTTTATTTGAATACATATATTTTTCAAGACCAGACAGTATTTTTGAAGGAAGAAATGTTTACGACGTAAGAAAAAAAATAGGAAGACAACTAGCTAATGAAAATAAGAGCGATAAAAATAAAATTGATGTTGTTATACCTATTCCAGATTCTGGAAATGCTTCAGCTTTAGGTTATTCCGAAAAAATTAATAAACCTTTTGAGTTTGGCATAATTAGAAATCATTACACAGGAAGAACCTTTATTCAAGAATCAAATTCTATTAGACATTTATCGGTCAAATTAAAACATAATCCAAATATTTCATCATTAAAAAATAAAAATATTGCCCTAATTGATGATTCAATAGTAAGAGGGACGACATCAATAAAAATTGTTGAAATGTTAAGAAATTGTGGAGTTAAAAAAATTCATATGAGGATAGCAAGTCCACCAGTAAAGTTTCCATGTTATTATGGTATAGACACACCGACAAAAGAAGAATTACTGGCTTCTAAATTTTCAATTAAAGATATACAAAAGTATATTGGAGTTGACAGTTTAAATTTTATTTCTTTGGATGGAGTTTATAAAGCATTAGGTCACAATAATGGAAGAGATAAAAATAGGCCTGAATTTACTGACCATTACTTTAGCGGGGACTATCCAGTTGAATTAGTTGATCAGAAGTCAGGGTCTTTTCCATCACAACTTTCCCTTTTAATTGAAGCTAAGAAATAGATTATGTTTGAAAATAGTAAAGGTATCATTTTTGGAGCAACAGGTTTCATTGGAAATAAAATTGCACATGAAATGACAAAAAAAGGAGCAAAGCTAATATTACACGGTAAATCAAAAACAAAATTAGAGAAATTAGACGATGATTTAAAAAAAAAGTTTGATATACGTCAAATTCTTCTTCAAGGTGACTTTACAGAAAAAATATTCTTCTCTAATATCTCAAATATTATAAATTCTAGATTTAATTGCTTAGATTTTTTAATGAATTGTGTAGGAAAATTTGACAGACTCTCACCATTAACAAATTTAACAAATAGCGAATGGGAGAATATGGTTGAAATAAATATTAATTCCTCTTGGAGAATCCTAAGAGAACTTGAACCGTTGCTAAAAAAAGCTACAAATCCAAGGGTAATATTCATAATAAATGAAAATTCGTTGAACGGAAAACCATATCAAAATTTTTTTAATATCTCACAAGTTACAAAAAAAGTTTTAGCTGAAATTTTCTATGAAGAAAATAAAAGATTAAAAATAATAACAAAAATAGTTCAAATACCTCTACTCAATAATGGTATTTCTTTGAAGATCTCTAACAAGGAAAATAATGAAAAAAATTATAATGAAATTGCTCAAGAAATTGTAGACAGAACATTTGATGAGAGAAATAAAGACCTTTTAGTTAGTCTTTTTTAACCATACATTAACTTAGTAATATTTTTGTACCAATCAAATGCCTCTTCAGATTCATTAAATCTATCCATATCGCTTGCGTTTATATCGCTTTCCTTACTTCCTAGAGAAACAATTCTATTCTTTTTATTATTTAACTTATACCANGCAGTTATGGAGAAAGCTCTTTCTTTAGAAGAAAAACTATAACAAGTATTTAAAAATACAGGATCAATATAGTCTTTATCAAGTATCTTATTTACTAGGTTCATTGATAATATTTTTGCTTGACTATTTGCAGAAAACCCTGATTTTGGCATATCACCAGCATCTATTGAATCTCCAAGAGCATATATGTCCTTATGTCCAACAATCTCAAAATTGACTGGATTAATTGAGCACCAATCATCTGAAATTAATTCAGAGTCATAAAATAGTTCAGATGCCTTTTGATTAGGTATAATGTGCAAAAAGTCTGATGAAAATTTAAGACCACTATCAGTTTCAACTTCACCATTATTTACATTTAAAATTTTTCCACCATCTTTTTTACTTATCCATTCAATAGAGTTTCCATAATTTTTTTTCCACTCATTAAAAAATATCTCTTTTTTTGTGAAAGAATTCTTCGAATCTAAAATAAAAATTTTAAAATCAATTTTCTTTTTTTTTAAATAATTAGCAATCATTGATGCTCTTTCATAGGGCGCTGGGGGACATCTGTAGGGATAATCTGGTGAAGAAATTATTAACTTGCAAGAATTGTCTAAACTATCAAGTCTATTTTTAAACTCTGAAATTTTTTTACTACCTGTCCAACAATGCGGAACAAATTTTTTATCTTCAATTGAATAACCATTAATTTGATTTTTTTTAAAACCAATACCTGGTGAAAGTATTAATAAGTCATATTTCATTGATAAATCATCTGAAAAAAAAATACGTTTTTTTTCTGAACTAATATATTTTATTTTTTTATTATAGAATTTTGCAACTAAATTTTCGTTGACATTGAAAGTAATATCTTTGGTATTGATTATATTTCCAATTACAAGATTTGAAAAAGGACATGTTTGAATTTCCTTATATTGGTCAATGACATATAGGTCCAATATTTTTGAAAATTTTGATAAAAAATTTATACAAGTAGCACCTCCAAAACCTGCACCTACAACAACAACTTTTGGTCTAATACTTTTAGCTTTTAAATTTTTAACTAAGATAAATTGACTGAAAAAACTAAATAAAAAAAAATTCTTTAAATGATTAAGAAACTGTCTTTTTGTATTTTTATTATTCTCCATATAGATAATCAGCCATTTTAATTATATCTAATATGTTTATCGGTTCTAAAATTCTATTCATTACTGTATTTTTATTTTGTTTTTTATACATATACATCTTTGATAAAAAATAGCTTTTTTCAAGGTTTTTTAATGGTTGAATTTTGTTTGCTTTTGATGATTCTTCTGTATGACATACATTACAATTTTGTAATATTACTGAAGTTTTTATATCATCAGCTTTAATCGTATTAAAAAAAAGGACGAAAAAGATTAGCAAAAATATTTTACTCATACGGGTTATCTGATTTTTTATATATTATTTTAAGTGGTAGACCATTCATTTCAAAATTTATTTTAAGTTTATTTTCTATAAATCTTTTATATTGATTTTTTAAAACATCTCTAAAGTTTAGAAAGATATTAAATTTTGGTGGGCTAGTAGAAACTTGAACTATATATTTTAACTTTATAAGTTTTCCATTGTAAAGAGGTGGAGGATTTTTTTTTATTAACATTTGTAACCATGAGTTAAGCTTACCAGTTGAAATTCTTTTATTCCAAGTATCATATTGTTTTTTTATTCCAAGAATTAAGCTATCAAGACCAATTTTTTTTTTTGCCGATATAAAGTAAATTGGCAAACCTCTTATTTGTGGTGTTAAACTGTAAATCTTATTAATTATTGCTTTTTCAGCTATATTTTTTTTTTCATCAATTTTATTTACGGCTAAAATGATGCATCTATTTTCTTCATAAACTAAATTAATAATTTTTGAATGAATTCTTTCAAAGTAATCATCTATGTCCATTAAAACTAAAATTACTCTAGATAATCTAATCTTTTTCTTTGTTTGCTCCGCAAAAAGATAATTAATATTATGTTCACCACTTCTAGATTTATTAAAACCTGCAGTATCTATTATCCTTGATTCAAATAAATTGTTTTTTATTGTAGTTTCAACCGCATCTCTTGTTAGATTTGGTAAGTCACCAGTAATAGATAAGTTTTCACCTTTTAATGAGTTTAATAAAGTTGATTTACCTGAGTTAGTTTTACCTACAATTGCTATTGATAATTTTTTAACTTCTTCAAGATCATTTTCATTATTAGAACTCGGTAAAATTTCTGATATTATATGCTTAAGATGATCAATTCCTTGCATATGCGCAGTTGAAATTTTTATAGGTAAACCAAAACCCAAATTTTTACATTCATTTAGAGTTGTTTCATTAAATTTTCCCTCAGTTTTATTAAAAACCAAGAGTGTCTTTTTTTTTGACTTTCTAATAATCTTAAAAATTTCAAGATCTTCACTCGTTAAATTTTTTTTTCCGTCAATTACAAGTAAAATTAGATTACATTTTTCTAATGATAAAATAGTTTTTTTTTTTATTTTCTTTTCAATTAAACTATTGCAACTTGTAATTCCGGGAGAATCGACAACCGTATATGTATTTTCATATATTTTAAGTTTTATTTCTTTCAAGTCTCTTGTCAGACCTTCGTAGTTATTTACAACTGCAACTTGTTTTCCTAAAAAAGAATTTAACAAGGAAGATTTCCCAACATTGGGTTTTCCAAAAATTATGATTTTTTTAGTCATTTCTAACCTAAAATAAAAAGTGTTCCTTGTTTAGAAATTAGATAAATTTTTTCTTTCACTTGTATAGGATTATTCAAAAATTTTTCATTGAAATTAATCTTACTTAAAGTTTTACCAGTAAATGGAGACAAAGATAAAACTAACCCATCTGAAGAAACTAAAATTAATTTGTTTGTTGATAGTAGTGGGCCATACCAAACTACTTCTTTTTTTTTTTTTTTAATCTTTAACTGAACTGCCCAAGTTAAATTTCCAGAATCTTTTTTTAGACACATTAGTTTTCCTGAGGTATCTAAAACATAAATTACCTCACCAGAAATCACTAAAGGGTTAACGGATGATAACTTTAAATCCCATTTTTTTTTTCCATTATTTAAATCATAAACTAAAAGCTTCTCAGAAAAAGTAGGTACATATAATGTTTTATCTTCAATGGTTAAAGGCGATTGAATATCATTAACATTAGTGCGTGAAAATATACTTCCTGAATTACTGTTATCAAACCAAACAATTGAGCCATCGTTTTGATTGAAAGCAAATATTTCACCAGAAGAATAAGTAACTACTAATATTTCATTATCTATAGCAGGCTTTGAACCACCTAAAATTGATACCTCTTCAATATTTCCTATATGAGACCAAATTGTATCACCTGAGTTTACATTTAATGCAAAAACTTGATTATCATCTGAAATAATAAAAATTTTGTTTTTATATACAAGTGGCGGTCTAGAAAACTGCATAAAAAATCTTTTAAACCAGATTATATTCCCTTTTTTTTTATTTATTTTATAAACATTTCCAAGACCAGTAGTAATAAAAATATTATTACCTGAAAGAGAAATCCCTCCAATAAAAGAAAAGTTTTCTGAGTCCTCAAGAGTAAGTTTTGTTCGCCACAATACCTTTCCAGAATCAACTGACCTGGCATAAACATTAAATTCGTTATCACAATAATAAATTATATTTTCATGAAAAACTGGTGGTGGTATATACTGAAGATTTTGAAAGTTCAGATCACCTAACTTTATGCGTTTCAATAATTTTAAATTTGGATTACTTTTAAAGTGAAATAAATGATTTCTAACATTCTGGTGTTGTTGTTTCCAAGAATTAATAATTTTTGGAGGTAATATTTTAACTTTAGTGTTTGCTTTTTTTAAAATCTTATCATCGGAAATAAAAACTCTTTCTCTTTTGCCGGGTAATATATTGTCTTTCTCTTCGTCAAAATATGAGCAAGAATTTAAAAAAAGAATTAATAATATGTTGGTAAAGAATAACTTAAAAATTTTCAAATTTAATTTTCCTTTAAATATTCAATCATATTTCTTGCCCTGGTAGATAAGGAAGATGGAGAACTTTTTAGATTTAATATAGATTCAAATGATTCTCTTGCTAAATTTTTTTGTCCATTTTTCAAAAAAATAAAGGCTTTTAACTCTAAAGCGGATGATTGCCATACTTTACTATTCTCCAATGGTTGAACCTTTTTAAGCAAAGATTCAGGTTCTTGTTCGTCCATTGAGTTTAAAACATATAGAATAGTAGCAATATCTCTGAAGGATTGGTCGACAGCATTTTTTTCTAAGTCAAGATAGATTGCGAGACCTGCATCCAAATTTCCTTTTTCAATCAATAAAGATGCTTTTTTCATTTTTGCTATTGTTGCATAACCATCTGATCCTTTATTTACAATTCTATCTAAGGCTAAAAGAGCAGCGTCAATATCCTTTTCATTTGCAAGATCTACTGCAGCAGTGTAATCATCCCCTAATGTTTGATTAGTATTTTTTGTATAGTTTTTCCAAAAAACAAAACCAGATGTTATTAAAATTACCCCAAATGAAAATCCTAATACATATGGAAGAAGTTTTTTCCATAGTTTTACTCTCTTTTCTTCCTTGAGATCCTCATCAACTTCTTTAATAAATTCTTCACTCATTTTTTATTTCTTTTTTTTAAATATTTTATAAACTATTTAATAGTTTTATTTATAATAAATAAAAAAGAAATTCAATTTTAATATTCATTATTATGAGTTTAGTAAGATTTAAAAAAGAAGAAATTAATCAGATTATGGAGATTTACTCCAAAAAAATATCAATTGGTGAATGGAAAGATTACTCTATTTGCTTTCAAACAGACTGTGCAATTTTTTCTATCCATAGATCATACAGTGTGGGTCCTTTATTTCAAATCACAAAAAAACATCTATCAAAAAGTCCCTTCATGCTTAGTTCTAGAAACTCCGTTATTGTTTCATCAAGAAAACTAAAACCACTTCTGAGCTATTTAAAAAAACCTAGCCTTAAATTAGTTAGATGACTTTCTTAGTCCAGAGGTGTAACTCTGATTCTTATTTTTTCTTATTCTTTGATATCCCATAACCCCACTAAAAAAATAGTCAGTTTTACCTGAATTCCAAAAAATAGTAAGATTACCATCTGTTAACTTCCATTCTCCTATCTCACCTGATCCATAATTAGATGAGGCAGTTCCATCTTTTTTTATTTTTATTGAAAATTCTGATTGCCATTTATCTGAAGCTATCCATTCTCCTAGCCAAATGTTTTTAGCCTCAACACTTTTAAAAAAAAAAAAAAAAATTAAAAGTATTAACAATAATTTCATTTTTTTCTTTTAGATATTAATTTGATAATTTTCATTTTCTCTTTATCATCATAACTTGTCCAGCATGAAATTTCCTCCATTGTTCTAAAACATCCTAGACAATACGAAGTATTTTCATCAATTTGACACTTTGAAATACATGGGGAATCTACTTTCATAAAATACCTTTTATTCCAATTGTTATAAACTCCACTGATAAAGCTCCTAAGATTAAACCAAATATTTTTTGTAATATTATTAAAAAAGTTCGATTTAACAAACTTATTATATAATTTGAAAATAAAATAATTAAAGAGGTCAGAAATAAAATTATTATTAAAGGTAAAATTTTTTGATAAAAGTCAAGAATACTGTAATTAAAATTTTTAGAAATCAAAACAGATAAAGTTATTGCAGATGGACCAGCAACTAAAGGAATAGAAACAGGAAAAACAGCTACATTTTTAATTTGATTCTCATCAAGAATTTTTTCTGCTGCATTCTTTTTTCTTTTTATTCTTTTTTCAAAAACCATTTCATAGGAAATAAATAATAAAAAAACGCCCCCAATTATTTGAAATGAATTAATTGAAACTCCCATAAATAATAAAAATTTATTTCCGAAAATTGAAAAAAATGTTAGTACAGATGATGTAATAATAAAAACTAGAAATGATAGCGTTAATGTCTTTTTTAAATTTAGATTTGTTGTTAGTACTACAAAAAGCGGTATTAGGGACAACGGGTCTATGGCCACAAATGCTTTAAAAAGATTTTGAAAAAAAACGTCATGCATAAAATTAACAGTTTTGAAATAATCTCATTTTATGAATTTATAAATCTTAAGAACCCTGAACAACTAAAATTTAATTTTTTTAAATTTTTAAGAAAAAGAAATTTTAGGGGTACTATTATTTTAGCAAAAGAAGGACTTAATGGAACTATTTCCTGTACGAAAGGTAAAGCTAAGGATTTTTTAGGTTTTTTAGAGGAGATAATAAAAAAAAAAATTCAAGTTAAAATCCATACCTACTCTTCACACCCTTTTTTGAGACTAAAGATAAAAATAAAAAAAGAGATTATTAGAATGGGAGAAAAAGGAATTTCCCCTGTTAAAAATACGGGATTTTATATAAATCCTGATGAATGGGATAGATTTACAAGCGATCCAAATGTTATCAAAATTGATACTAGAAACAATTATGAGTCAGAAATTGGAACTTTTAAAAACTCTTTACTTACTAATACCAAAAATTTTACTCAGTTCCCTGATTGGTTTAAAAAAAACAAAAAGAAAATTAAGGAAAAGAAAATTGCAATGTTTTGTACTGGTGGTGTAAGATGCGAAAAAGCAAGCTCTTATTTAATAAAAAATGGTTTTAAAAATGTATTTCAACTTAATGGAGGTATAATCTCGTATTTAGAACAAACAAAAAATAAAAATAAAAAATGGGTTGGTGAATGCTTCGTTTTTGATGAAAGAGTTGCTGTTAAGGATAATTTATCAAAGGGACAATATGATCAATGTTTTGCTTGCAGGGCTGCAATAAGTGAGAAAGATAAAAAATCAAATAGTTATAAAAAAGGAGTCTTTTGTCCAAAATGTAAAAACCAAACTTCTCTTGATAAAAAAAAAGGATTTGAAGAGAGAAATAAACAAATTTTTTTAGCTAAGAAAAAAGGTATTACTCATTTGGGAAGTTAATCATTCCCAACTTTAGGAATAGAATATTTTTTCATTTTCTCAATAAGAGTTGTTCTGTTTATTTTTAGACTTTTGGACGATGCAGTTACAGAGCCACTATTTTTTTTTAAAGCCCCCTCAATTAAAATATATTCAACATCACTCAAATGTCTTCTTAAATCAATCTTGTCAATATATTCAAACCATTTTTTGTAATGGTTGGGATGAGGCATTGAGTTTTTATCCTCTTGTATTAAATCACCATTTTCTTCGACTTCAGCCAAATCTGATGTCATATTCCACAAAGTATCTTTTTCTTCTTTAAAGTTTGGCAAATTAATTTTGAGTAAATTTTCTCTTATATTTTTTCCATTAACTTTTTTTTCTCCAAAAATTATTGCTGCCCTCTCAATTAAATTTTTAAGTTCTCTGATATTACCTGGCCATACATATTCTTTTAAAGCTGCTATTGCAGATTCTTCAAATGTTGGTGGCTTTGATCCATTAGTTTTTATTTCATTTAAAATATGAGAAACAAGTATTGGGATATCATCTTTTCTCTCGGCTAAAGTAGGAATCTCTATTGGAAAAACATTAATTCTATAAAATAAATCAGCTCTAAAAAGCCCTTCATCAATTTTTTTTTCAATATTTTGATGGGTTGCACATACCAATCTTAAATCTAACTCGATTTCACCTTTTCCTCCAACTCTCTGGATTCTTCTTGTTTCAATGGCCCT
>PATB01000002.1 GCA_002712255.1 Alphaproteobacteria bacterium | reverse complement strand
CTTGTCTCTAAATACCCTTGCTTTAGCCTAACATTCTGATCTGCATTGAACTGTTCCCGAATAAATCCACCCTTGGGCCTAATAGTACCGTCCACATCTTTTTCCAAGTCAAGACCATCCCCAGACGTTAGGGCGAGTTGATTTACTAGAACACGGGTGCCGGCCGGAGTGCCGGCAGGCTGAATATAGATTTGTCCACTTTCACTGACAAAAAGCTTTTTAAATGCCGGCATCGTGATCGGTGTCAAGCTTGTATCCAATACGGGGACGTCTGCGCCATTCCGTAGTGTTTTGTCCAGACCAACCGTCAAATCACCCCTGCGACTCAAGCCGAGTTCTCCATCTTTCCCTTCAATAAGAAGATAACCTTTGCCAGTTATTGCAACATCAGTTTGTTCACCAGTTTGTCGAAGCTCTCCCTGTAAGTTGGAGAACAAACCAGGTTCACTTTTCTTTGTAAAAACACGCGTGCTTAATGTTTCGTCAGACTCAAGAAAAATTGACCCAAATCGTCCACCAATTTCATCACCACGAAAACCCGGAACTTGAGCATTGGCAAGATTTTGTGAACTAACATTCTGCCTAACACGAGCATTGTTTAGAGAGTTCAACGCAGTGTGAATCAGTTTATCCATCTCAGCAGGGTCCTATGTACATATCGGGAAGTGGAAACATTTACATACGAATGTTAATAATGGTTTGAGTAAGTGTGGTCGTAGTTTCAATCGCTTTAGCCGACGCTTGGAAATTTCGCTGCGCTGTGATTAAGTTCACCAACTCTTCCGTAATATCAACGTTTGAACGCTCCAGAGAACCTGAAAGTATATTTCCATACCCCTCTGCTCCAGCCTCACCAACCTGAGCTTCACCTGAAACCGCAGTTTCAACGTAAGTAGCGTTACCAATTTGCTTCAAACCGTTTTGGTTGTTGAAGTTTGCTAGAACAATTTTTCCAAGTGGATTATTCTGACCATTTGTATAGTTTGCTCTCACTGTTCCAGAAGCATCAACTTCTAAACCATCTAAACGTCCAGATGTAAAACCATCCTGATTCACAGTTGATACAAAGAATGGTTGTGCTAGCTGAGTTGATTTTGTAAAGTCAATATCTAGATCAATACTAAATCCTGCTTCTTGCTTTTCATAATGCACACCTTGTTTAGGACTTACAATTCGACCTGATTTATCAAAAGTTAACTCACCTTCATCGATATATAAAGGAAAATATCCGTCAACTAAGTTTGCAGGGGGTGTGGTTACTTTGTTACCAGCTGCGTCAACAAATAGTGCTAAGCCATCAGCATTAGTAGCTTGTTTTAAGTTATAAATTTGAGGAACAGAACCTACACCAAGATCAACATTATCTAGTCCAAATTTTGTTGCTCCTCTAACTTTAATTGTTGAGTCTCTTCCTGTTGTACCATTTGTGAATGTAAACTTATTAGTAGCTGAATCATATTTGACTGTAATACCACCACCAACTGTGCCAGAAGTGTCCTCAATTTGATTGATTCTTTGTTGAAGCGCTTCGGCTAATGTAGTTCCAACATAAAAACCCTGAGGAATTTCAATAATACCAGCAACACCATTAACGGAAACGTTAAATATATTTTCATTATTCTGATTCGACAATCTAAATACCTGTGTAAGATCCTCGGTAGCAGTTGCTCCAATTGCTTGTGCAGGCTGAGCGGCTAATCCTTTAGCTTCAGTTTTTAGTGCGTTTGTTTTTGTTTTACCAATTCCAAGAAGGTTATTATCACCAGAGAAGAAATCAGTTGTATCAGTAATTGATCCGTCAGTTGTAGATAATGCATATCTACCTACNACNATATCAGATGCTGTTTGGTCTGTGGTAACACCTAGAGCTCCGTTAGCTGCAATAGTTTCACCTGTTGTACCACTACTAAACTCAAAGGCTTTTAATTCACTGTTATAACCAACTTTAATTCCAAAACGTTTATCATTTAACTGAATTTCAGCACCATCAGCAACAAAAGTTGCNGCGGAGAATTTTTCACCACCTCTAATTAGCGTAGTGGTTGTATCATCTGCTGTGGGTATACCAAGATTATTAGTGGATGTTGCAGTTGAAGCCCCAAAAATTTTAAAACTATTAAAGTTACTGTTAGTTCCTGTTCCAATTAAGTTTCTATCAACTTCAAACTGAAGTCTCTGATTTAGAACATCATAAGTAACTTCTATAGGAGGATTCTTCTCATCAACCCATTGCATTTGAGCCGGCACCTTATCTGTTGCTGAACCATCACCATTTAAATGGTCATCTCGTGTTGCNGCACTTGTATTACTTCCAATTCCAATNAGATCAAATGTATCAAGGGTTGTACCAGAGGTCGTTTTATCATCTTTTAGAGTCAACAGCTCAGTAAAACCATCTAGAATGTTTTTACTTGAATTATTAGCAACCATTTGCCTGTTTGTATAGGCATGTTTATTGGCCGTACCAATTTCTCTCATAACAAGTTTTTTATTACTAAAATTAACATCCGCTCCTTTATATACTGCTGCAGCGTCAGCTCCTTCAAAGAAGGCCTCAACAGAAGTTGAAACAGTACTGTAAATATCTGCATCATTTCCTGTCGCAAAATCGATACTAAAGTCAGAATCAGGAAGATTCATTCCTGCTGTACTACATTCAATATAGTATTGAGCAGCACCACTAACTGTTTCTGAACCAACACTTGTAACTGTAAATTCTCTTCCATTAATAAAATCACCATTAGTATTATCAGTAGTATTTGCATAAAACTGACCAATTAATCTTACTTTTGAGTTTGCAGCTATATTATCTGAAGCTGGATTTGTCGTACCAAAATGAAATCTGATAGTATTTTCAGATTGATCATAGAAAACAGCTTTACCAGCATTAGCNGTTGCTCCGGAAGGATTAATAGCCATTTGTGTTCTTTTGTCATAAACATGAACTTGAGGACTTTTTCCAAAATAAGAATAAGTTAGAAATTGTTGAGCTGCAGAAAACCCACTTGCCGCCGTGTCACTTGAAGAGGAATTTCTTTGAAAATTCCAGGCTTGACTTTGCTCAAGCATTGTAGACATTTCTTTACCTGATGCTCTATAAAACAATTGACTTGAAATACCAAGAGCAGATGCTTTTGCTGCATCAACTACACCACCAGCGGATGCACCGGTTTGCGCAGATACGGCATATGTATTTAATGAATCATTCAACCTAGCTTGAGTATGTGCCAGAAATTGTTCTCTTGTAAAGTCTGGTGATGCACCAGTTAAAACAATACCTTCTTTGGTAGATACATAAGAATCTGCCAATAGGTCAACAGTTATTGGTGTAGTCAAGCCAGCTGATGTTCCATCAGCATTTAATTTTTGAAGATCAATTGTCAATGTATCATCTACATTCTGAACAATTTGGATTTTTTTATCGTCACCATATGCAGCATTCACTGATCTTTGTATTTCCGAAGCCAATTGGGCTGCGTTATACGAACCTGGTCTAATATCAATGTTAACTGGTTGGTCACTTCCGTCTACATTGATAGTCATGAAATTTGTACCCCAGTAAATTTGTGAACTGGTATCACCACTTTCTCTAGTTGAATTAAATTGTAATGGATCAGTTACAATAGTAACAGTTTTATCACCTTCTTCACCGAAATCAAATGCACTTGATTCACCAGTAATTTTTGCTGGAGTTGAGTCAATTAGTGTTTTTAAATCATCAAGTTTGTAAAGAGCAGACCCTTTACCTTCTAGGAAGTAGTTGTCATCTGGAACTTTTGTTGTCTGTTGACCAAATCTATCAATAAAAATTGGTTGTTTTGTGTCATTCACAGCCTTAACTAAATCTGGATCAATAACTGTGTCATTTATAACTAATCTTGTGTCATATTTGTTAGTTGGATCAGTTGCAGACGCAGCTTGAGTTCTTATAAAAAAGATTGTAGCAATTGTCGGGTTACCTAAATCATCAAAGATTGTGATTGAAGTTGAATTATTATATGTAGTTGGATCATTAGGATTAAATACATATCCACTGGCAAATTGCGCATTATCAGTTATAACATCACTGGTAGCAGAGACGTTAACACCCAATTCAATAGCAGTTGTCGCTTTTGGAGTTCCCGATGTTACCGGTAGTTGTAGTGGAATTGCACTAGTTAAATCTTTTGCTGTAACAGATCCATCGGCGTTAACTGGGAAAGTCAGAAGAAACTGTCCAGAAGAGTCTGTTACATATCTGTCGTTATTAACGTTAAATGAACCATTACGAGTATAAACTGTTTGTCCAGAAGTAAGCGATGGTTTAAGTGAGAAGAAACCTTGACCTGAAATCGCCATATCAAGAACATTAAGAGAAGATGTAATGTTACCCTGAGTAAACTGCTGTTTCACACTTTTTAAAATTGTACCTGAACCAATTGATGATGATGCATTTTGTAACGGTGATGTCGCAAAGATATCACCAAATTCAGCTCTAGACCTTTTAAAACCTGTCGTGTTAACGTTTGCTATATTGTTCGAAGTAGCCGAAATATCCGACTGCGCTCCGTTAAGACCTGTTAGTGCTGTGTAAAATGACATTTTTCTTCTCCTCTATTTAATGTTAATCATTTGTTTTAAGTTTAATGGCGTCATTTGCTGAAATTTCCCCATAATCTTTNGTTTCAAGAATTACATCTTCACTGTTTTTNGGTGCTGAAGCTGCAATTACTTTNTTNTAAACGGCTGTGCTAATNCCNTCACTAGCTTCACCNTTNCCAGCATATGCTTGNATAGTTAATCTTGTTTTATTTTTTTTGATTTCGTCTGGAATATCTATCCAACTAAATCCAACTAAACCTTTTTCATTAGAACCTAGCGACAATGAATGAACAATTTCACCTGATGGATTTGTAAATGTAAGTCCAACATCATTGGAATATGCAGGTAAGTCAACTACGCCGTGTATTTCACCTTTATCATCTGGGCTAACTACTTGTCCTGGTACCAACACTGAATGACCTAAAAATTGAGCAGCTGTGGCTACTCTGTTAGGCTCAAGTTTTGACCCTAAATTAGTTAAATTATTATTGATTTCAGTAATACCAGTTACTGTAGAAAATTGTGCCATCTGCGCAATAAAATCTCCATTGTCCATTGGTGCAAATGGATCCTGGTTTTGCAACTGAGTTGTCATTAGTTTTAAAAAATCCTCTTGACCCAAAGAATTTTTATTTCCAGGTCTTTGAGCCTCGTCTTGAGTTTTTACTCCAAGCTTATTCAGTATGTTATTTAAGGATTGTTCAGATGATTTTGATATTTCTGTCATTTTTTACTACTTTCCTAAATTAGCTGTTTTAAGCATAAGTGCTTTAATTGTTGAAATTACCTCAACATTGTTTTGATATTGTCGAGATGCTTCAAGCATATCAACGTATTCTTCTTCAATATTAACTGGAGCTTTATATATGAAACCATCTTTATCTGCCATAGGGTGTCCAGGTTTGTATTGTTTAATTGGTTCAATATCCATTTTTTCAACTGTTACAGCATCAACTGTAGAAATCCCTTTTTTTCTTATTAAATCAAAGTATTTTGTTTCAAAAACTGGTTTAACCGGTTTGTATGCATCTTGAGGATTACTAGCAATGTTATCAGCATTTGCAAGATTACTGGCAATTGCATTAAGTCTTACTAGTTGAGCACCCATAGCTCTTTGTGCAATATGATATATGTTTTTAATTTCCATTATTCACCTCTTATAGCGCTCATAAGTCCACGTAACTTTGAATTAATAAAATTTAGAGTAGTTTGATACCTTATTGAATTTTCAGCAAATTCCATTTGTTCTACAGACAATTCTACTGTATTTCCATCCATTGATGGATTTAAAGGGTCTCTGTACTGAACTTTCCCTGGTAAATTCTTTGATGCAAGGGCAATATGCCCATTACTTGAAGTTTTAAGTGGACCAACGCTTAATGCTCTGGCTAGTTCAACTTCAAAGTTAACATCCCTTGCTTTATAATTTGGTGTTGCAGCATTGGCTATATTAGAGGCTAGAATTTCATTTCTTTTGTTTCTAATCCCNAAAGCATTGCTGTATACTTCAAATTGTTGTTTAATACTATCAGTCATTTTCTATATAAATTTTTTACTTTTGGTTTGGAATTTGCAAATTAAATGCCAAAAGAAAGGTAAGTGAATATGAGTGAAAAAAATAACTTAGAAACAGACCTAGATCCTGAGGTAATTAAGGTAAGAGATAAAATAATTACTAAAATTGGTGATAAACCATTAGAAGAAGTAAACTCAATTATCAAAAAGTTATTAAATGAGCAGATGGATGAAGTTACCAGAATAGGTGCTTTGGCAGCAAGACTTAAGATTATAAGGTCTAAAATTGATCTTTTATATGAAAGAAAAGTAAATATAAAAAAAGAACCAGTTAAACCAACAGTTTCTGATCAAACCGAAGATAGTAAAAGTGGTGAAGAGAAGTGGGTTAGAGTAAAAATGATTGAAACAGGTGATGTTAATGGTAAACAAATTGATAAAGGTGTTGTGCTTGATGTTAAGGAAGAGGATGCAAATAAATTAATTGATGCCAAAAAGGCAATAATTGATGTTGAGGAAGTAAAAAAAGAAGAAAAAACTGAAGAAAAAACTGAAGAAAAAACTGAAGAAAAAACTGAAGAAAAGACTGAAGAAAAGACTGAAGAAAAGACTGAGGTTAAAGCTGAAGAAAAAATCGAACAAAAAGACGAAGAAAAAGCTGAGCAAAAAACTGAAGAAAAGACTGAGGTTAAAGCTGAAGAAAAAATCGAACAAAAAGACGAAGAAAAAGCTGAGCAAAAAACTGAAGAAAAAGCTGAAACAAAAGATGAACCTTCACAAACAGAAACAAAACCCGAAAAAACAGGTGATGAAAATAAACAAGATGAAGCAAAAGGAGAAATAGAAAAAAAACAAGATGATTTAACTGAAGAAAATAAGGTAAGTGATAAAAAAGATGAATCTCAAGAAGAAGTGAAAAAGGAAAGCGAAACGGAAAAGAAAGATTTATTAGAACTACATAAAGAAAAAGAGGGTCAAAAAGATTCAAATGAAGCTGAAAAAAATGATACTGAGAAAAAATTAGATTCTTCAATTGATAAATCAGATGATTCGAAAAATAATAATGAACAAGCACTAGAAGCCAAACAAGAAAAAGATACAAATGACTCAAAAGATGATACACAAGAGAAAAAAAGTGTGTCAGAAAATGAAGAAAAGGATAACAATGAAACAAAATAAAAAGATGTCATTTTTTTTTTTATTTTTTTTTTTCACAACTAGTTGTGAAGATTTGTTTACAAGGTTTAAATACGAAACTTACGAATGTGATAAAAATCCTGTAAAGTTAAAAAAAATTTTCATTAAAAATTATGAAATAGGTGACATAGTTGAAGTTGAGTTTGAAAATGCTGGCTATGAGTTGAAAATTTTGGAAAATAATGATTCTTTTATGAATTTGAGAAGATTTGATCCTAAAATAGAAATCAAGATAAATAAAGAGTCTAGTTTAATTAACGTAAATATAAAGAATCATATATCAAATTTTGAATGCAGTAACTATGTCTTTAAGATGTAAAGATTTTTATTTACCGTGAAACTTAATTATAGGTTCAATCTCCTCTTTTGACATTCCAGTCAGATCAGATATTTCCTCAATTGTTTTTCCTTCACTAGCCATTTTTATTGCATTAGTAATTACTGAGTCTCCTTTTGATGTATCAGCTAGTCTTGACGTCTCTTGTTCTAATCTTTCAAGAGTATATTTATAATCTTGCAATATTTTTTTTTGATCAGAAAACAGAAGCTCAAAAGATCTGAATTCCTCAATCAAATCTTTAATAGCCCTTTCCAACATTGAGATTTTTTTTTCGTTTAACTTGTTTTTTTTAAAATCATAGTAAAAGGCTAGTGTTACTGTAACTACTATTAAAATAAAAAAAATTAATACTATGGTTGACAGAGTGGATGTGGGGTCATCGTTAAATAAATTACCTAAAAAATCCATAATTTATATTATGTTTTAAAATTCAAATCGACAAGATTAATTAATTTTTCTATTTTTTAAAAAACTTGAAAAATCATCCAAGAATTTTTTTTGAGCACTGTGTTTTGTTTTTAATTTTTCTAGGAGTTCACCTAGCTTATTTATTTTTTCTTTATCAATAATTTCGCTAGTGTCTGAATTTTCGAATAAAGTGGCTTTTAATTTTTGAAAGACAGTTTGAATTTCTTCTTCTATTTTTTTAATTTTTTCTGGTGATTCTAAATCAAGGCTNTTTTCTATTAAAGAAATTAAATGGTCTAAACCTTCATTTTCCATATTATATCAATTAATTAATCTTTCATATCCTTATATGCATCAAATAACGCATCGGCTATTTTATTTAAATCAATTGGGTATGATCCATTAGCTATCGCATTTTTGATTCTATTAGTAGATACTTTATCAATTGGTGGTTCTTTAGCCATTTCTTTTATGGTTTCTTTACTAACAAATTGAGATACTTTTCCTCCGTCAATATCAACTTTTGCTTTAGTTGTATTAACTTTTTGTACCATCTTGGCTTTCGCCTGTTCAGCGTTAGTTCTCGCTACATTGTTACTTCCAGAACTGCTTATACTGTTTAATTTGTTTTTTATTTGATCAATCATTATATTATTCCTTATTTATATGTACGACACCTTTTCAATTTTGTTTAGTTTTTAAAACAACTTTTTTTTCATTTTCTGCAAAACCATAAATAATTTTACCACTTTTTACGTTTTTAACCTTTAAAACATCCATAAAATCAGCATTTTCTAATGCAATACCTTTATCNTTTACAGTTATATAACCAATCTTATTTTCGATTATTATAGAACTATTTTTCTTGATTAGCCAATCTTTTTCAAGGTTTGAGTGATAAATTGGTCTATTTGAATTTATTGATTTTTTAAGCTTTTTTCCTACCAAATCAGTTTTATTCTTAACTAAATCCTTTTTATTATTAATTCGCTTTTTTATTACTATAATGTCTTCCGCATTAATAATTGTTCCACTTTTTTTACTATTTTTAAATGCTAATACATTTACTTTATTCTTTGATATNTCTTTTTGCTCTTTNAATGGTTGTTTATTTCTAACTATAAAACTCCATTTATTTTCTCCTAAACAACTAACTTTAATTAATCTAAAACTGCCCGTAATATCAGAAATTAAAAGATCGTTGTCATTACATTTGGGNTATTTAATATCCTCAAGAATTTCAATGTTAGTTTGAGAACCTTTTGAGTTCAGCCAACTACCAATTTTTGCTTTTAATTCGCTGCCAGTTATAGAGGCTGAATATCCATTGTTTGAAATTATACAAAATATAATTATAAGAATGTATTTTTTCATAAATTTAATTTCCGTAAAAGTAGATATGATTTCGCTTATTGTTNTTAACATTTCTATTTTTATTTGGTCTGTTTTTAACCAAATTCATTATTTGATTTATAGATGGTATAGTTAACTTTTTCCCAGAAAATAAATAGTTGGGGTTGTTTCTTACAAAAGCATGTTTATTAATTTCAACCAGAGAAAGTTGAACAATTCTCATATTTAAGCCTGAGTTACCGTAGTATTTATCCAGAATCAAACTCAATGATTCTCCCTCTGTTACTAAATGTGTGGTTGAATAATTTTGGTCTTTAATGAATTTGTTATTTTTGTTAATTTTTGAAGAGTTATCATGAGAGTTATTACCCTTGTATTCAAGAACAACAAAAGGTTCATTTGACTTCGTGACTGTGAAATTCAAAAAAAATACAAATATTATTAAGTAAAATTTTTTCATCGTTTTTCCTAATTCATAAATCTAATTATTTTTCCGTTAATGTCCTCTTTATTATTAGAGGGGTTAAGAATCTCTAAAACAGAGAAATCTCCGCTAGAGTTTTTGACAGTAACAACTACCCAATCATTCATCGAATGGTTAGGATTATTGTTAGATGCAAATCCTACTTTTCCAATTTTTACACCTTGATTAATTCCAAGTGGAATTGTTAAGACACCCTTAACTAACTCTGCTTTTGCCTCTAGAGGATAGCACTTAAGTTTGTCTTTAACTCTGAATTGCATTTTTGATATACTTTTATGAACAATTTCTTCAATTTTATCATAAGGTATTTTATAAAAACCATCTAGGTGAGAATACCCAGTTTCTGTACCAAGTAGTACTGAAAAATTATAGTTTAATGTATCTATAACTTTAAAATTTGTTCCTTCAAAAAGTTTCAGCTTAAGGTTTATATCTGCCTTATTTATAAATCTTGTTAATGTTCCTTTACTAGCTTTTAATTCTATCAAAGTATGTAAGCCAAATTCACCTGTTTTTAGAGAAGACGATTTTCCCTCAACTAGAGCTTCATAATCTAAACTTACTGGTAGAGATGAAAATTTTTCAGGATTGAAATTATAATTTGTTGAATCTTTTAAAGTAATTTCATCAAATCTATCTAAATTTTCGAATATTTTTTGAGATATAACAAATGGTAGTTTTTGCATCTGTGCAGGAAGTTTGCTTGACATTACAAANTTTGGTTTGAAATAACTTAGAGTTATATTGTTTCTAGCTGTACAATTTAATAAATCATTTATACTTACTAAAATTGCCTTAATTTTGACTGTGTAATGTGTTTCATTTTTACCTTCTTCTATAATAACAAAATCTTTAATAGATGANGAAGGTCTAACTAATAAATTTTCTTTTAATGAAGTATTTGTATCAACAGTGGAATAGCCGTCAATTTTTGCACCGGCTTGAAGACTTGCTAAATACAAAGCATCATCCAATGCTCTTTTTTTTGCCACTTCTTCGTTACCATCAATTATTACAGCTCTTCCCTCTGAAATTATAGCTTTGTGGCTAATTTCCTGAGCCACTAATAGCGTTGATGAAAAAAGAAAAAATAATAGAACTGTGAAGAAAATAATAAGTTCTTTTATTAAAGAATCAACTTTATTGTAAGTAAATTTTTTCAACTTTTTTCCTCTTTCAATAAGATCTAAATTGATTGCGCTTGTCTGAATAAATACGCAACCATATCTTGATCAATCTCTAGTACAGTTTCATAAGTATCCGAACCAGTTGGATTTATTCTTACAGTTCTTGCTCCTCTTATTACTCCGGACACTATACCTCTAAAAGTATCATTTTGAACCATTAGGTCTATTACCGTCGTATTACTATCAACTTTTAATCCATGAATTTGTTCAGCCAGTTCTCTCATTGCTGACATTCTTGCTGCCCTAATAGCCATTAAACGTCTTTGTTCAATGCTTTGNCCTGGTTGAGTAGAAACCACTGCATATCCAGTTGCAGTTAAGGTTGGAAAAGTTATTGATGCACCATCAAGTAATTCTCTAGTTTTATTTAATTGATTAGTTGGTGCAGTATATTCATCAGAAGATTGATTGAAACTTGTTTTATTTAAACCTAGATTTTCCATTAAATTTGGAGCACAAGATTGAGTTATTAAAATTAAAATTGCTAAAAAAGTTTTTTTCATTTTTATTTTCCTTACAATGTTATTTAAGTTATTCTTTAAATTCTTCTGCATAATTTATGCCATTATTTCATTTGGCGATAATCGCAAGTCTTTCTTAGTGGCATAAGCCTTGCATCTCTATTTATATGAAAAAAAATAAAAAAAAAGCCAGTATTTATAGGGTTTTTTTCGTCAATTTTTTGACTGAAAGGAAATTTAAATGGATTTAGTTCTAAAAGGCTTTCAAAAACAAAATATTTTTCAATTTCTGAGAACTTTTAGTATTCCGATTGGAATTATGATTCTAATCGCAATGATGGTGATCCCATTAAGCCCAACTATACTGGATATTTTATTTACATCGAATTTATTGGTTTCACTACTGGTATTAATGGTTGCATTACAAACGTTCCGACCACTTGACTTTTCAAGTTTTCCAACAGTTTTATTATTTGCAACTGTTTTAAGGCTAGGTTTGAATGTAGCATCAACAAGAGTAATTTTAAAAAATGGTCATAACGGGACTGATTCTGCTGGAAGAATTATTGAGGCATTTGGAGAGTTTGTTATGTCAGGAAGTTATGCNGTTGGNNTNTTTGTTTTTGCAATTTTAGTNATNATAAATTTAATAGTNATTACTAAAGGAGCGGGAAGGGTTTCAGAGGTAGCAGCAAGATTTACTTTAGATGCAATGCCAGGAAAACAAATGGCAATTGATGCAGACTTAAATGCTGGAATTCTTACAAGTGAGGAAGCTAAAGAGAGAAGAAAAGAAATTGCAAAAGAAGGTGAATTTTATGGAGCTATGGATGGTGCTGCAAAATTTGTAAAGGGAGACGCAATTGCTGGTATTTTAATTCTTGTCATAAATATTATTGGAGGATTAATAATTGGTTCAGTAAATCATGATCTTTCATTATCTCAGTCTGCTGAAAGTTATATACTTCTAACAGTTGGTGATGGTTTGGTTGCACAAATTCCTTCACTNCTATTAGCTATGGCAACTGCTACAATTGTGACAAGAATTTCGTCAGATAATAACGATTTGGCAGGACAAATCTCAACTCAGATGGGTTTATCAAGAGCTTGGGTTCCAGTTTCTGCAGTATTATTACTTTTTGGTCTGGTTCCTGGCATGCCAAATACATTATTTTTAGCTGGCGCATTATTTTCAGGAGCAATTGCTTGGTTTACATCAAAAAGTANAGATGAAACTAAAAATGAGTCAAAAGAAGAAGAAAAGGATGAAAATCATGGAAAGATAGATATTGACGAGGTTTCAGACAACTCATCAATTTCATTAGACCTTGGTTATGGATTAATCTCAATGGTAGATTCTAATGATAAAAAATCTGCTGGCCCATTGATTTCAAAAATTACTGGCATAAGAAAACAAGTTTCGAAAGATTTAGGGTTTGTAATTCCTAATGTAAGGGTTAGAGATGATTTGTCATTGGATGCAAATGCTTATCAGATTAAAGTTGGTCATACAATTGTAGCTGAGGATAAAATATATTCTGATAGAAAACTTGCTATGCCAAGTGATGAAACACAACTTAAAATTCAAGGAATACAAGTTAAAGATCCATCATTTGGTTTAGAAGCTTACTGGATTGAAAAACATTTAGTATCAAAAGCCGAGTCAAATCATTATATGATCATTGAGCCAGAAGCAGTTATTGGAACACATCTTAACCAAGTTTTACTTAAGTATGCTGGTGATCTTTTAAGTCAAGATGACGTTCAACTTCTTTTAGATAATTTAGCAAAAATTAATCCACAATTAGTTCAATCAGTAATACCTAAACTGATTCCTTTGCATCATCTTACAATTATACTGAGAAATTTGTTAGTAGAACGTGTACCTATCAATGATTTGAAGAAAATCTTAGAAGCTTTATCAAATCTATCAGATAAAAAATTGAGTCCTGATGAATTATCTGAGGCTGTGAGACCAGCTATTTCATCATTATTAATTCAAAAAATTTCAAGCGTAAAAGAAGCCCTAAACATTGTTACTTTTAATCCTGATTTGGAACAAATGCTTATTTCAATGTCAAAAAAAAGTACTTCTGAAGGTCTCTTAATTGATCCAAATTTGGCAAAGCAAATGATTAAGTCATTACTTGAAATTAGTGAAAAGTTTTCCTCTGATGGTAATCCAATAGTAATAGTAACATCACCTATTATTAGAAAAGATCTTTCAATTTTACTTCGTCAACACATAGAGGATATCGTAGTTTTAGCCTTTACAGAACTACCTGAAAGCAAGAGAGTGAAGGTTATAGCAACTGTTGGCGAGAAAATAACAACTGAAGAAAAGGAGAAAAATAATGAAAACACAAACGTTTAAAGCAAAAGATGTTAAGTCTGCTATAAACCTTGTAAATTCCGAGTTTGGAGATAAAGCAATAATTTTATCGACAAAAAAAAACAATGGTTTTGTTGAGGTTGAAGCATCTGACAACGATGAAATTATTATTGATCATCAGAAAAAAATTGAAGAGAGAAAAAATTTTTCAAATGTTTTTTTGAAAGAATTAAAAACAAAAAGTCAAAATAATACTGAAAATAATAAAAATAAAGTTTCATATTTAAATAAAGAAAACCCTAATATCAAAAATAATAATTTTTCAGAGATTCCTAATGAAATTTTTGAAAAAATTAAAGATGATATAGCGTCACTTAGAAAAGAGATGAATGGAATGATTGTTACTGATCAATCTGGTATTTCAGATGAACTCTCATATCAAACTCCAATGAAACTAAGACAAGAAAATTTTTCACCACAAATTATTAGTAAACTGAATTATTCTTTTTTAGGAAAATCATTGGAAGATGGAAGAGTTTCATTTTTTAGAGAACTATCTAGAAAACTTGCCTCAAATGATTTTTCAAGGTTATTAAAATCAAAAAATATATTTATTTTAGGAAATTCTGGCTCTGGAAAATCTACTCTTGCTGCTAAACTAGCTTCATACTTATCTGATGCTAAAAATACAAAAAAAATAAATTTTTTTGAAGTTTCCAACTCAAGTACCGGTCACTCAGATGTTCTTAAATCTTACAGTAGAGTTTTAGGATTTAGTTTGAATGATTACAAATCATTTGATTTTAAAAATTATAATAGAGATGATGAATGGATAAATATTTTTGATTTCTCTGGTGAGATTAATTTTAGTGTTCAAAAAATAAAAGAGATTAAAAATTCATTTCCGTCTTTTGATTTTTGTTCTATATTGACAGTACAAAGCGGTTCAAATTCAGAAATGATTAATGGAATAACAAAGAAAGTTGTAGAGATAAGACCGATGGTTGCGATTACTAAACTTGATGAATGTTGGGTAGGAGCTGAGGAATTTTCTTCGCTTGCCTTAAATAATGCAAGAATAGGTATGGTTACGGGAACAAAGGTTATAATTGACTCAATTATTGAAGCAAATGAAAATTCTTTAACAAAGTATATGAAAGATAATTTTGAAAATGTCTGATTCAATTGCAATAACAAGTGGAAAAGGTGGGGTTGGAAAAACTACAGTTGCAGTTAATTTATCAATCGCTTTAAAAAAAATTTCCTCTGAGGTTTTTTTGCTTGATACTGATTTGGGTATGGCTAACTCTCATGTATTACTGGGTATCAATCCTGAATATTCAATTTCTGATGTAATTAATAATGAAAAAAAATTATCTGAAATAGTCATGCCAAGTAAGAGTGGTGTTCAATTAATTTCTGGCGGAACTGCATCTAGTAATCTTTTAAATGTTGAAAATAAAAAAAGATATTCAATTTTGAATCAAATTGACAGTCATCTAAAAAATCTCAATGATGTTAAACTAGTTGTTGATATAGCTGCCGGTGCTGAAGACAATGCCTTAGTTTTTGCTATGGCTTGCGATAGGATCGTAATTGTGATTGTCGGAGAACCAACAAGTTTTGTAGACTCTTATGCGTTAATAAAAGCTATTTTTTCAAAATCATCATTTAAAAATTATTGTATTGTAGTTAATCAAGTACAAGATGAAGATCAAGGAAAAGACTTATTCTTTAAGTTCCAGAAAATTGCAACTAAATTTTTAGATGTAAATCTGCATTATGTAGGTTCTATAAAAAATTCTCCAAAAATAAGAAAATCAATAATTAATAGGGTGCCGATAGTATCTGAAGAACCAAAATCTGAGATTTCTCAGAGCTTTTTAAGAGTTGCAAAAAATATTTATGAAACACCAACAAATGAATGGGGAGGTCTAACTTTTTTATCAAAAGTAAAAAAAAGAGCTTAATGTCTAAATGGCAAATTATTATTCAGAAAAGTCAAAAATTTCAATAAATCAACTTATCGAAAGCAATCTTGATTTGGTAAAAAAAATTGCTTGGCAAATTTTTGGAAGGGTTCAGAAAGTTGTTGAAATTGAGGATCTTATTCAACAAGGTATGGAAGGATTAGTATCAGCGGCTCAAAAATACTCACCAAAAGAAGGTGTAAATTTTCAACAATATGCTCAATTAAGGATAAGAGGATCAATAATTGATTTTTTGAGAAAAAATTCAAATTTATGTAGAACTACAATAAAAAAAAAACAAGAATTTGAAAAATGTAGAGTTGAGTTGCAAAAAGAATTAGGAAGAGAACCAGGTAAATATGAGTTAATTGAAAAGTTGGGGATTACTGACGATGAATTTAACTACTGGGAAAAAGCCTTTGAAGCCAACACTCTTCAAAGCTTAGACCAAGCTTACGACGAATATTCAGTACTTTACGCAAGTTCATCGAATGATCCAGAAGTGTCGTTACAAGATAAACAATTAAAAGCTCAAATTAAAAAAGCCCTTACTGTTCTGAATCAAAGAGAAGCGATGGTTGCTCAATTATATTATGTTGAAGAGCTAAATATTTATGAAATATCTGAAATTCTTGAAATAAGTACAGGCAGAATCTCACAGATTAAAAAAGTGATAATTGAAAAATTAAGAAATGAAATTAGTTGATTCAAATAAAGATAATTGGAAAGAAATAAATAAAATTGTATTAGTTGTTAATACTGTTGATTGTGATTATTCAGAGAAACTCGCTGTAAACCTTAATTGTAATTTTGAAAATATTTCTAAAGGTAGATGCTCTGTAAAAATTAATGAAAAAACAAACAAACAAAATAATTCTTTATCAGTTTTATCTGATCAGGCTCTTATGATGGTTAATGTTTTTTATGAATACCGAGAAATTGAAAAATTGGTTAATTTTATAATTTTAAATAAAAATAATAAAAAAAAGATAAGGGGATTTTTAGAAATTTCCGATAACTTAATGGTAAACAATTCTGGATATTTATACGTTAATAACGAAATGGAAATTAGAATTAAATCAATTTCTTGGAATATTCCTATTATCTAGCAGATAATTTTTTAGTAACATCAATATCTGATTGCATCATTTTAGAGCATCCATTGAAAGCTTGTTGTGTTCTCAACATAAGTATGATTTCATCTGTAATATCCGTATTAGATTTTTCTAAAAAACCAGCTTGTAGCTTACCTAATGTACTTTCTTTTGGCGCTCCAAATGTTGGAGCTCCACTTTCGCCTGTTTGTTGAAATCTAGCGCTTCCAATGTTTTGTAAACCAAATTCATTAACAAAATCCGCTAGAGCTATTTTACCTACTTGCACTGTGGTATCTATTCCATAAGTCGCTTCAATTATCCCTTCATTACTAACCTTTATTTCTGTTAGAATTGCCTCTCCTTCGTTAGCTGTTGAAGATTTAAAGGGAATATTAATTTTTGTTTGACCTTCGCCTAATAATGGTAATCCATCAGTTGTAACAACATTTCCTTCTCTATCTAACTGAAATGAACCATCTCTGGTATAAGTAAGAGGTTGATCACCAACTTCTCTTCCAATTGGAGTTCCAAGTACAAAAAATCCCTCTCCCATAATTGCTAAATCTAAACTACCATTAGTTTGTTGAAGTGAGCCTTGTGAAAAATTTTGTCTAGGTTTAATTGTTTTCACACCTATTCCTCTCGCAACTTCCTGAGATCTATTATGATGTGAGTGATACATATCCTCAAATTGTGCTTCACTTCTTTTGAAACCATTTGTTCCTGTATTAGCAATATTATTAGATATTACTGCTAAATCTTTGTTTGCTGCATCTAAGCCTGTTCTAAGTATACTAAACATATGCAAAGTTTAGAGCAATTTATATGCCATTATCTATTGTTGACTATTTATTTTAATTGTATATTTAAATTTCGGGCGGATAGCTCAGCTGGGAGAGCAATTGCTCGACACGCAATAGGTCGCAGGTTCGATCCCTGTTCCGCCCAC